>JBBFLF010000012.1:0-40144 GCA_037481655.1 Desulfobaccales bacterium
GGGTAGGGAGGGGGGGGCGGGGGGAGGGCAGGGAGCTGCGCTCCCTGACCCTCCCCCTGCAGTTCCACCTTTTCGGGTGTGCGTGCCGGTGGTGGAGGAGGTGGCGCGGCGGGCCCGGGGGGTGTATCTCAGGGCGGCCCGCAAGGGGTGTTGGGCGGAGTTGCGGTTGGATTATCTGGAGCGGGTGGAGCTTAGGCGGCTTTTGGGGACCTTGCCGGGGCCGGTGGTGGTGACCAACCGGCATCCGGCGGAGGGGGGGCGTTGGCGGGGGGCGGAGGCGGCGCGTCTCAAGGTGTTGGAGGAGGCGTTGGCCTATCGGCCCACCTGTGTGGATGTGGAGTGGCGCACGGAGGCAGGTTGGCGCCGGGAGGTGGCGGCGGCCAAAGGGGAGACCCGGCTGATTCTCTCCTGGCATGATTTTGCCGGCACGCCGCCGGAGGCGGAGCTGGTGGCGCAGTTGGAGGCCATGCTGGCGGCGGAGGGGGAGATTGTGAAGATTGTCACCCTGGCCCTAAGGCCGGAGGACAATCTCAGGGTGTTGGGGCTGATCCCCCGGGCCCTGGCGGCGGGGAAAGAGATCATTGCCTTTTGCATGGGGGCGCTGGGAAGCTGGTCCCGGGTGGCGGCGCCGTATTTGGGGTCGTATCTCACTTATGCGCCCTTTCATCGAAAGGGGGCCTCGGCTCCGGGGCAGCTCACGGTGAGCGAGGTGAAGCGGATATGGCGGCTCTTGCGCCGGTGATTGACGGGCGCACCCGGGTGTATGGCATTCTGGGGCGGCCGGTGGCCCATTCCCTGAGCCCGGCCATGCACAACGCCGCCTTTGCCCATCTGGGGCTCAACGCCGTGTATGTGCCCTTTGAGGTGCAGGACCTGGCCCGGGCGGTGGCAGGGCTTAAGGGGCTCAATATCGGCGGGGTGAGCGTCACCATCCCTTTCAAGGAGGAGATCATCCCGTTGTTGGATGGGGTGACGGGACCGGCGGCCCGCATGGGCGCGGTGAACACGGTGGTGAATCAGGGCGGCCGCCTGGTGGGGCACAACACCGACTGGCTGGGAGCGGTGGCGGCCCTGAAGGAAAAGACGGAGCTTCAGGGGCGGCAGGTCCTCATCCTGGGAGCCGGGGGGGCGGCCCGGGCCATTGTTTATGCGGTGCTGGAGGCGGGCGGCCGGGTGATTGTCACGGACGTTGACATGTTCAAGGCGGCCACCTTGGCCCGGGAGTTCGGGGTGGAGGCCCTGGAGCCGGGGCAGATCGACGCCTGTGGGGCGGAGATCCTCATCAATGCCACCCCGGTGGGCATGGCGCCGCACTCAGAGGAGATTCCCGTGGCGCCGGAGCTCCTCTCCCGTTTCCGGCTGGTGATGGACATTGTCTATCGGCCGCTTCAGACCCGGCTCCTTCAGGAGGCCCACGCCCGGGGCTGCGAGGTGGTGGATGGCCTGAGGATGCTCCTCCATCAGGGGGCGGCGCAGTTCACCTTGTGGACCGGGCGGCCGGCGCCGGTGGAAGTGATGGCCGAGGCGGCGTACGGGGCCCTGGCGGCCGCGGGGGAGTAATTTTTGTCGGGGCTCTCCCGGGAGAGTCCGGGGGGATGCCCAGCGGAAGAGGTCCCGGCTCATTCCTGACATGGCAGGGGGAAGAATTTTCTGATACCATGCCCAATCATGATGAGTGAGCCGTCTCTTTCCCACCGCAGCCTGACGGTCCCCAATGTCATCACTCTCATCCGCATCCTGCTGACGCCACTGTTTGTCATCCTGCTTATCCAGGGGCGTTACGGGCCGGCGTTGCTGGTCTTTTTGTGCGCCAGCCTCAGTGATTTCGTGGACGGCCTCATCGCCCGGCATTGGCAGCAGCGCTCGCCCCTGGGAACGGTCTTGGACCCCTTGGCGGACAAGCTGCTCCTCATGAGCAGTTTCATCCTGCTGAGCTTTTATCGGCTTATCCCTCCCTGGCTGGCGGTGGTGGTCATCAGCCGGGATTTTATTTTGGTGGCCGGCATCTTAATCCTGAAGCTGTTTGATTATCCGGTGGCGGTGCGTCCCACCCTGGCGGGGAAATTCACTGCCGCGGCCCAGATGATCACAGTATTTGTGGTGCTTCTCAGCCGTCAGGTGCCGCTGCCGGGGATTTTCTTACAGGGCTGGTTTCTGCTCACGGGGGGATTGAGCACGTATTCCGGCATCCAGTATCTGGCCCAGGGCCTGAAGATCGGGGAAAAGGAGAAAGAGGCGGCCCCGGACGAGGGTGGAGATGGCTGAGCTGGTGGATCTGGAGCGCTTCCGGCGCAAGCTCATGGCGGACAAGGGGTTCAGCTCCTGGCTGAAGCGCTTCCAGGAGCAGTTCGGACCGGAGACCCGGCTCCAGGACCTCAGTCCCGCCACCCTCCTGTATTTGGCCTCCCCCGGGGAGGACAACCTGTATGCCCTCTTCGATCTGGTGATGGGGGCCATGGGGCTGGGAGGGTCGGTGCGCTTCCGGCTGGATGATCTGGAGGCGGGCACCAAGCTTCGGATCATGGACACGGCCTTTGCCCTGGTGGACCGGCTGCGTTTTGAGGTGATGCGGCGGCTGGGGTGGGTGGCAGCCTTGCCGGAGGAGGATACACCCCTCATTGCCCTGGTGCAGGAGGCCTGGCGGCGGGGGGATGACTTTGCCCGGTCCTTGCCGGAATTGAGCCCGAGCCATCCGGATTTTCCCGCCTATGCGAAGCTCACCCATCTGGACCGCCGGGTGTTTTTGCGGCGGCTCATCCCCAAGGCGGTGGCGGCTTACCGCCAGCAAGTGGAGGGCGCCTAACTGGGGACCGTGGCGACAGAAATTTTTGAGGGGAGGACCAGGGTTCAGTGACCCCCTGCTCTCGTCTCAACCCCAGAGGGGCTAGGGAGTGGTTGTGGGAGAGGAAGCCAAGGTTCACGACCTATGGCCCCCCTCCCCAAGCTATCTGCAACAGCCCTCATCGAGCGGCCAAGCCTGCTTCCCCCTCCTGCCCTCAGCCCGAAGTGGGCTCCACGTAGAGGCGGGCGACGCCCTGCTTGATGATCCCCAGCTTGCGGGCTGCGCCCAGGGACAGGTCCAGGTGGCGGCCGGGGACGTAGGGGCCCCGGTCGGTGACCGTTACGTTGACGCTGCGGCCGTTTTGGGGGTTGGTGACCTTGAGACGGGTGCCCAAGGGCAGGGAGCGGTGGGCGGCGGTGTCGGCCTCCATGTCAAAGGGGCGGCCGTTGGCCATGGGCCGGCCGTGGTGGCGGGGGCCGTACCAGGAGGCCACCACCAGGGTGGGTTTCGGGCCGGAGGGAGCCGAAGGGGGGGAAACCGCCGGGCGAGAAACCACCGGGGGGGCTGCAGTGGGCGGCGGCAGGGTGAGCACCTGCCCGGGCCGGAGCAGGTCAGGATTCTTCAGGCCGTTGGCCCGGGCCAGGGCCAGGGGATCGCCATACCCCAACTTTTTGGCGATGCCCGTCAGGGTGTCGCCGGGCTGGACCTGGTAGGTGGCCGGGGCCGGAGCGGCGGCGGGCGTGGGAGCCAGGGAGGCCAGGAGCCGGGAAAAATCCTCGGCCGGGGCGGCGGGCTCTGCAGAACGCAGGTAAGCCAGAGACCGTTCCAATCCAGGGATCAGGGCGATCATGCATACCTCCGGCCTGCATTTTTGCAATCTGCATGCCGCTTCCCTCCGGGAGGCAACGGGCAGGGCTGCCGGGGGATTTGCCTCTGCCTGATGGTCGCGCCATTTGGGGGACGGCATTATTTTCTTGCCAACCCAGGTAACTTTTCCCACAATTTGAAAGTCTGAGCGGGAGAGAGTCAAGAAGGGGCCGGGAGGTTGCCGGCACCCTTCCCGACCGCCGACAGTCACGGGCGGCATGGATGGGGGCCGCCTTTTGTCATGGAAATTATGTCAAGGATCGCGAAATGACCAAGTATGTGGTTTTAGGATTGATTCTGTTGGATGTCCTCCTCAATGTGGCGGGGCAGTTGTCCTTGAAATTCGGCATGTCCAAAATGGGCAATTTTGCCCTGGGGGCCACGGAGCTGGCCGGGGTGTTCCTGCGGGCGGCTCTTAACCCCTTTGTCATCGCCGGGCTCTTCTGCTATGGCATGGGTTTTCTGGTGTGGCTCATCGTGCTGGCCAAGGCCGAGGTGAGCTATGCTTATCCGATGATTTCCCTCGGCTATGTCCTCACCGCGGTGCTGGCCTGGCAGCTCTTCGGGGAAAACGTCACCCTGACCCGCATGGCCGGCATTCTCATCACCTGCCTCGGGGTCTATATTATCGCCCGGAGTTAAGGTCGAGGCGGCGGCCGGACTGCCGGGGGTCAGCGGTAGTTCTGCCGGACTCTATGGGAAACCTCCCGGGCCCGGGCCAGGGTCTCCTTGAGGTCGAAGGCCAGGAGTTGTCGGTCTTTCACCAAAAGGCGGCCGTCCACCATGACGGTGGTGACATCGGAGCCTCGGGCGGCATAGACTAGGTGGGAAAAGGGGTCGTAGAGGGGGGTGAGATGGGGCTGATCCAGATCGAGGACAATGACATCGGCCTTGTACCCGGGCGCCAGGCGGCCCACCCGGTCTGCCAGCCCCAGCACTTTGGCCCCCGAGGTGGTGGCCAGGGAGAGGGCCGCCGGGGCGGGCAGGGCGGTGGGGTCCAGGAGGTGCACCTTCTGGAGCTTGGCGGCGGTATCCATCTCCTGGAAGAGGTCCAGGTTGTTGTTGCTGGCGCAACCGTCGGTCCCTAACCCCACCGGAATGCCGTGGCGGAGCATGGCCGTCACCGGGGCCACGCCGCTGGCCAGCTTCATGTTGGACTCGGGGCAGTGGGCCACGCCGGCCCCGGAGGCAGAGAGGAGCTCCAGGTCCTCCTCGCTTAAAACCACGCAGTGATCCGCCAGCAGCCGGGGGCTGAGCAGGCCCAGGCGGTGCAGGTGCTGCACCGGGGTGAGCCCGAAGGCCGTCCGGCTGTAGGCCACTTCCTTGGCGGTTTCCGCCAGGTGGGTGACGAGGAGAGTATCCAGACGGGCGGCCAGCTCCCCGGCGTCGCTCAGCAGCTCCGGGGAGCAGGTGTAAATGGCATGGGGCATGATGGCCACCCGGACCCGGGGATGCCCGGCATAGGCGCGGTGCAGATTCTCACTGAACTTAAGGCCCTCCGCCGGGGGGCCGTAGTTGGGGGAGGGGAAATCATAGAGCACCTCCCCCACCACCGCCCGGATGCCGGTTTCGGCCGCGGCCCGGGCCACGGCGTCGGCGAAGAGATACATGTCACAGAAGCAGGTGGTGCCGGACAGGAGCATCTCGGCCACCGCCAGCTTGGTGCCCCAATAGACCACCTCCCGGTCCAGATGGCGCTCGGCGGGGAAGATGTGGCTGTTGAGCCAGTCCTCCAAGGGCAGATCGTCGGCCAGACCCCGGAAAAGGGACATGGCGGCATGAGTGTGGGCGTTGATCAGGCCGGGCAGGATAAGGCCCAGGGGGTAGTCCAGCACCCGGGCGGGCTGATAGGCGGCTTCCACCTCCGAGGGGGGTCCCACCGCCACGATGGTGTCCCCCTGCACCGCCACTGCGCCGGGTGTGAGGATCCGCTTGGCCTCATCCAGGGTGACCACATAAGCGGCCCGGAAGAGATAGTCCAGCGGCTTCCGGGTCATCTCAGACATGCGTCATCTCCCCCGTTCAGGTAAAAGTGTCTTATCGAGCGATGGGCTTTAGGTCCCCTGCGGCTTTCTGCGGACCATGGCGAGCCCGGCAATCTTAAGTGGAGGCTGAGGCCATTTTCCCGGGCCAGCGGCCTCCTAGCGTTTCTGTCTCACTTTTTTCGCGCCGGGCGGGCGTTTTTGGCCGGCGCCGGCGGTTTTTCCTCCCGGGTCTCCGGGGTGGCGGCCGGCGGGGCGGGCAGGCCCCGGGCGGCGGCCTCCAGGAAGGCGGCCCGCTGCCCCACGGGCACCCGCAGGCGGTAGGTGCCCGGCGGCAGGGAGTGCCCCTTGATCCAGGGGTTGAGATGCTTGAAGGCCCGGTAATAGGTCCCCGCGGCTTCGGCCAAACCCCGCACGGTCACCCCCTGAGCGGTGGTGAGAACGACCTCCTCGCTGGCCAGAGGCGGATAGAGGTCCTCCGGGGGGATGTCATAGCTGTAATAACCGGGGTTTTCCAGCACCACTTTGGCGGCCAGGACGCGGTAAACATAGCGTTCGGTCTCCTCCGGGAGGGCCAGGCGCCAGTAATCGCTGACCCCCTGGAGGGCCATCTCCCGGCGGATCCTGCCCTCCCCGACGTTGTAGGCCGCCAGGGCCAGGGGCCAACTGCCGAACTCCTGGTAGAGGGTCTTGAGGTAGGCCAGGGCGGCGTCGGTGGCCAGCCCCAGGTCCAGGCGCTCGTCAATGTACTCGCTGGCCTTGAGCTGGAAGCGCTGCGCCGTGGGCCCCATGAACTGCCAGGGGCCGGCGGCTCCGGCAGGGGAGCGGGCGTTCAGACGCAGATCGCTTTCCACCAGGACCACGTACTTGAGGTCCTCGGGCAGGTGCTGGGCCCGGATTTTTTGCTGGATGTCCGGGAAGTGGCGATGGGCCCGTTTGAGCCACATGAGGGTCTGGGCTCGGCTCCACACCACGATGGTGAACTCCCGGTCCAGGCCTTCCCGCACCACCGGGTCCTCCAGGGGCACCGGCTGACCGCAGAGGGTGAGGGAGGGCGGCAATTGGAAGTAAGGGAGCCTCACTTCCGGCAGTGGCGGCACCGACGGCGGCAGGCGCCGGGGGGGGAGGTCGGCGAAGGGGCCGGCGGGCCACAGCCACAACAGGAGCACCGCCACAAGAAAAGCGACCATGTCTGACCCCCGTAGGCAAAATTGGTATGCATGTACCCGCCTTCCGGGGTTTTGTCAATGAATGCCAGGCTTCCTGCGATTCAATCCTATGGGGGAAAATCTCCTTGCGATTTTTCCGGGAGCCCCTAATATAAGACCATTGCCCATCGCCGCAGGGCAGACCCGGTCTCGCTCCCGGCCCCTGACTGGCTGGGCAGCGGGTGAAATCGCTGCGGCTGGCTCTTCCTTGCCCGGGGCAAGGAAGGGGCACCTGGGCGGCCTCCCGCCGGGGGAGGCCGCTACTGCGGAGCAGGAGTTAACGGATGGAAGAAAAGCAGTTGGACTGCCGGGGGCTGGCGTGCCCCAATCCGGTGCTCAAAACCAAGGAGCTCCTGGACACCGGCGGGGTGGAGGCCCTGACGGTGCTGGTGGACAACCCGGCAGCGCAAGAAAACGTGCGCCGGTTCCTGGAACGGGCCGGCTTTGTAGTACAGGTGGGGCCCGCGGAAGGCGGTGTGGCGGTGTCGGGCCGGCGGGCGGTGTCCACCCCACCGGTCGGGGAGACGGCCGCAGCTCGGGAGGGCGAACAGAAGATTCTGGTGTTCCTGGGCACAGACCGGCTGGGCCGGGGGGATGAGGAGCTGGGAGCGAAACTGATGGCCAATTTCCTATCCACTCTGCCGGAAATGGGGTCCAGCCTCTGGACCCTGGTGCTGGTGAACGCCGGGGTGAAACTGGCGGTTGCCGGCTCCCCGGTGCTGGAGAGCCTCACCCGGCTGACGGCGGCGGGGGTGCAGGTGCTGGTATGCGGCACCTGTCTGCAACACTTCGGCTTGTTGGAGCACAAGGCGGTGGGCGAGACCACCAACATGCTGGACATTGTGACGCACCTGCAGGTGGCCGACAAGGTCATCACCTTTTCCTGAGGCTGCCATGAGGGGCGCACTGCAGTGGGCGGGAGTGGCGGTGGGAACGGCAGTGCTGACGGCCTTGGGGGTCCTGTGGCTTCTGGGGCGGCGGGCGGTGGTCCGCTTTCGCCGGGAACGGCGGGAGAAAAACTTCCTGCCGGAAGGCACGATGGTCTCCCACCCGGTGCCTCGGATTTCCTCTCAGGAAAATCGGGAGCCGCATAAGAGAGATTAGCCGCGTCTGAGGCCTGCCGGGATTTTTTTCCTCTCCCTTTACTATGCCCGGGGCCCGTTCCCGGAAAACCTGGCAAATTTTCCCCGCCTAAGATATTCTAAGATCGGAAGATAACCGCCCTTCGCGTTGCAAACCATGTGGCAGGAAGACCTGCGTCTCTATCTGCGCCTGTTGGGCTATGTGCGCCAGTATTGGCTGCGCTTCGCGGTGGCTATTGCCGCCATGGTGGGGGTCTCCGGCCTGACGGCGCTTTTGGCCTGGCTGGTGAAACCGGTCCTGGATGAGGTCTTTGTGCACCAGAAGGTGCATATGCTCTACATCCTGCCGCCTGTGATTGTGCTGTTGTATCTGGTCAAGGGAGCCCTATCCTTCCTGCACACCTACCAGATGAATTACATCGGCTTCACCACCACGGCCCGCATGCGGGAGGAGATCTTCACGCACCTGCAGCGCCAGCCCCACAGCTTTTTCGACAATCAATCCACCGGCACCCTGATGAGCCGCATCAGTTTCGATGTCATGCTCCTGCAGGAATCGGTGACCAAGGTGGTGACCACCTTTTTCCGGGACAGCTTCACGGTGGTGGGGCTGGTGGGGGTGATCTTTTACCGGGAATGGCGGCTGGCCCTGTTTGCCATTGCGGTGCTGCCCCTGGCAGGGGTGATCGTCTATCACCTGAGCCGGCGGCTCCGGAAGCTGTCCACCGCCTCCCAGAAGTCCATGGCAGAGCTCAAGAATCTGATGCAGGAGAACTTCTCCGGCCAGCGGCTGGTGAAGGCCTTTGCCCGGGAGGATTTCGAGAGCGCCCGCTTCATCCGGGCCAACCAGCATTTTCTGCGGATCCGGCTGAAGCAGGCGGTGATGCGCAATCTGTCGCCCCCCATCATGGATTTTCTGGCCTCCCTGAGCATGGCCGGGATCATTTTTTACGGGGGCTACAATGTCATCCAGGGGTACTCCACCCCCGGGACCTTTTTCTCCTTTCTGGCGGCCCTGCTCATGCTCTACCAGCCCATCAAGGGGCTGACCAGCGTGCATAACAGCGTGCAGGAGGGGCTGGCGGCGGCCCAGCGGGTCTTTCACCTTTTGGATCTGCCGCCGGCCATCCAGGACCGCCCCGGGGCCCGGGCCCTGCCCCCTTTGCAGCGGGAGATCCGCTACGAGCAGGTCAGCTTTACCTATGACGGCCAGAAGCCGGCCCTGGAGGACATCTGCCTCACGGTGCACAAAGGGGAGATGGTGGCCCTGGTGGGGCCCAGCGGCGCCGGCAAATCCACCTTACTCAGCCTCCTCCCTCGCTTTTATGAGGTGAGTGCCGGCGCTATCCTCATTGACGGGGTGGACATCCGGGACGTCACCTTGGCGAGTCTGAGGGGGCAGATCGGCGTGGTGAGCCAACAGACCTTCCTCTTCAACGAAACGGTGCGCTTCAATGTGGCCTATGGCCGCCCCGAGGCCAGCGAGGCGGAGATCATCCAGGCCCTCAAGCACGCCAACGCCTGGGATTTCGTGCAGGCGTTGCCCGAGGGGCTGGATACGGTGATCGGCGAACGGGGGGTGCGGCTCTCCGGGGGGGAGCAGCAGCGCCTGGCCATCGCCCGGGCCATTCTGAAGGACCCGCCCATCCTCATCCTGGATGAGGCCACCTCCTCGCTGGATTCCGAATCCGAGAGGCTGGTGCAGGAGGCTCTGGACCGGCTGGTGGTGGGGCGCACCACCCTGGTCATCGCCCATCGCCTCTCCACGGTGATGGGGGCCAGTCGCATCGTGGTCCTGGATGCCGGCCGGATAGTGGAGGTGGGGCCCCATACGGAGCTCCTGAAGCGGGGCGGCCTCTATCGGCGGCTGTATGAGATGCAGTTCGGCCCGGCGGGAGTGGTGGCCCTGCCCCGGGCCGCCTCCTTCCAGCGGTTATCCCGGAGCTGAAACCTTTTCGGCGCCTCCTCTCCTCTGATGATTGCTCCCGTGTTTCACGCTGCAGAGGGCAAGGACAACGGTGCCGTGGGCTGGCCCCTGGCCCGGTTCCTGGGGGTGGCCCCGTCTCCGGTGCTGGCCGCCGTGGCCCGGGGGGCAGCGGTGCTCTACGGCGCCGGGGCTGCCGCCCGACGGGCCTGGTACCAACGGGGCTGGGGGCGGGTGCAGCGGCTGCCGGCCCCGGTGGTGAGCGTGGGCAACCTGGCGGTGGGCGGCACCGGGAAGACCCCCTTGGTGGCCTACCTGGCCCGGGAGCTG
Source organism: Desulfobaccales bacterium (assembly GCA_037481655.1). Lineage (NCBI taxonomy): Bacteria > Pseudomonadati > Thermodesulfobacteriota > Desulfobaccia > Desulfobaccales > Desulfobaccales bacterium. Next base: position 10,176 of record JBBFLF010000012.1, read on the forward strand.
CAAAAAAAGGGGCTTAAGGTGGTGATCCTCAGCCGGGGGTATGGGGGCCAAGCCACCGCGGCCACCTGCATCTCCGACGGCTCCCGGGTGCGGGTGAGACCGCCTGTGGCCGGGGATGAGGCCTTTCTCCTGGCCCGGGACTTGCCCGGGGTGCCGGTTTATACCGGCCGCTGCCGCTATGAGGCCGGTCTTATGGCCTGGCGGCGCCATCAGCCGGACCTCTTCCTGCTGGATGACGGCCTGCAGCACTTTCAGCTCCATCGGGACCTGGAGCTGGTGCTCCTGGATGCCGAGGCGTCCCTGGGGAACGGGCGGCTCTTGCCGGCGGGGCCACTCCGGGAGGCCCCGGAGGTGCTGAGGCTGGCAGACTTCTTGGTCCTGAGCCGCTATCGGCCGGAGCGGCATCAGGGGGCTCTGACCCGGCTCAGCACCCAGTTTCCGGAGCAGGAGATCCTCACCGCCAGTATCCGGCCGGAGGCTCTGTATCGGTATCCGGGGGGAGAGAAGCTGGATTTGACGGCGCTGGCCGCCATGCCGGTCCTGGCCTTTGCCGGCCTGGCCCGGCCGCAGGTCTTTCGGGAGACCCTGACGGAGCTGGGGGCGCAGCTCACGGGGTGGCGGGCTTTCCCGGATCATCACCCTTACCGCGGCCGGGAAATCCAAGAACTGGTGGCCGCGGCTCAGGCCGGAGGCGCCGGGGCCTTGCTTACCACCGCCAAGGATTGGGCCCGGCTGGGCGAAAAATGGCAGGCGCCCTTGCCCCTCTTGGTCCTGGAGGTGGCCGCCCGCCTGGAGCCCTGGGAGGCGCTGTGGCTGCGGGTGAGCGAGCTGGTCAACGGGGAGAGGAACCGGCCGTTGTGGTACACCCACGCCCCCCACAGGCACGAGGAGGATGAGCCTGCCAAGGTCTCGTGGCCGCCTGGCCCAATGGTGTGGCGGGCCTGGCAGGGCCTGACGGTGCGGGGGCGCCCCCCCCAGCCCCGGGACGTGCGACGCCTGCTGGTGCGGGCCCCCAACTGGCTGGGGGACGCGGTGATGAGCCTGCCGGTGCTGGAGGGTTTGAGGCGGCGTTTCCCCAACGCCAAGCTCACGGTGCTGGCGGTGCCCCGGGTGGCGCCGCTTTTTCTGCACCACCCCCTGGTGCAGGAGGTGCGGGAGCTTGCCCCTGGTATGCGGGGGTGGGCCTCATTGCTGGCTTTGCGAGGCCGGTTCGATCTGGCCGTGGCCCTTCCCAACTCCTTTGCCGCCGCCCTGGGGCTGTTTCTGGCCGGGGCCCGGGTGCGGGCCGGATATGCAGCGGACGGCCGCAGCGGGCTGTTGACGTTGGCGGTGCATGGCCGGGAGGCTCTGATGGCAGTACACTTGGTATATTATTACCTGGGAGTGCTCCGGGCCTTCGGGGAACTCACCGAAGAGGACGTGGTCCCGCCCCGGTTATATCTCACCCCGGCAGACAAAGCCCAAGGGGCGGCCCTGCTGGGGCGAGGGGGCCCGTGGGTGGGGTTGGCCCCGGGGGCGGCCTATGGCCCCGCCAAACGCTGGCCGGCCGAACGCTTTGCAGAGGTGGCCCGGGAGCTGGCCACGGAGGCCGGCGTTCGGCCGGTGATCCTGGGCGGCCCGGGGGAGGCAGAGGTGGCGGAAGAGGTGGCGGCCCAGGCGGGGGTGCCCGTGGTCAATCTGGCCGGGCGCACCACCCTGCGCCAGGTCCTGGGCGTGCTCTCCCACCTAAGTGTCCTGATTACCAACGATTCGGGGCTGATGCATGCCGCGGCCGCTTTGGGGGTGCCGCTGGTGGCCATCTTCGGCTCCACCGACCCTTATGTGACCGGGCCGGTCAGCCGCCGGGCCACCATTATCACTCACCCCCAGGACTGCAGCCCCTGTTTCCGGCGGACCTGTGAGCAGAATTACCGGTGTCTCACTGACGTGAGCGTGGCCGAGGTGGCGGCGGCGGCCCGTCTGTGGCTGGCCGCGGGGCCGGTCAGGTGAAATTGCCACTTATGAGGCCGGATCTCAGCCAGGTGGCCGTCTTTCTGGACCGGGACGGCACCATCAACGAGGAGATGGGCTACATCAACCATCTCAGCCGGCTGGTGCTGCTGCCCGGGGCGGCGGCAGGCATCGCCCGGCTGAACCGGGCAGGGCTCAAGGTGCTGGTGGTCACCAATCAATCCGGGGTGGCCCGGGGTTATTTTCCGGCGGAGATGGTGGAGCGGGTGCACGCCCGCCTCATGGAGCTTCTGGTCGCCGGGGGCGCCCGGCTGGATGGCATCTACACCTGCCTCCATGGGCCCCAGGACGGCTGTGACTGCCGCAAGCCCAAGCCCGGCCTGCTTTTGCAGGCGGCGGCGGAGCACGGGCTGGATCTCAGGCGCTGCTACCTGGTGGGCGACCGCTACAACGACCTCCTCACCGCCGCGGCGGCGGGGGCGCAGGGGATTCTGGTGCTCACCGGCTATGGCCGGGGGGAGCTGGAGCTCCACAGCGCCGCCTGGGAGATCCGGCCCCGGAAGGTGGCGGCGGACCTGGAGGAGGCCGCCCGCTTCATCCTGGCGGAGCTGGGATTGGAACCGGCCCCATGAGCGCCGCCCCTCGCTTCCTCCTCGTCAAGCTCAGCTCCTTCGGGGATGTGATCCATGCCCTGCCCACCCTGGAGGCCCTGCGGCAGGCCCACCCCCAGGCAGAGATCACCTGGCTGGTGGAGGAGGCCTTTGCGCCGCTGCTCCTCGGCCATCCGGCCCTGGACCGGGTGTGGGCCGTGCCCCGGCTCAGGCCGGGCCGGCCGGGGGCCTGGCAGGAGCTTCGGCGGCTTCTGGTCGTGGTCCGGCAGGTGCGCCAGGAACGGTTTGACGCAGTTCTGGACCTGCAGGGGCTGCTCAAGAGCGCAGTTTGGGTGGCCCTGGCCAAAAGTCCCCGGAAAGTGGGGTATGACTGCACCCGGGAGCTGAGTTACCTGGCCCTGACGGAAAGGCTGCCCCCATATGACCCTGAGGCCCATGCGGTGCGGCGTTATCTGGATCTGGCCCGGCACCTGGGGGCTTACGTCAACACGCCACGTTTTCGCCTGGAGCACCTGGTGCGGGAGCCGGAGGGCGTCAGCGGCCTCCTGAACCGGGGGGAATGGGTGGTGCTTCATGCCGGGGCCCGGTGGGCGAGCAAAAGGTGGCCGGTGGGGCATTGGGCCACCCTGGCGGCGGCCCTGCAAAGGCAGGGGCTCCGGGTGGCCCTGACCGGGAGCGGGGCCGACCGGGGGCTCACGCAGGCCATCGCGGCTGAGGCGGGAGGCGGGATCCTGGATCTGGCCGGGCGCACCGGCCTGGGTGAGTTGGCCTGGGTACTTAGGCACGCCCGGGCAATGGTGACGGTGGACACCGGGCCGATGCATCTGGCCGCGGCTTTGGAGACCCCGGTGGTGGCGCTCTTTGGGCCCACTGCGCCCTGGCGCACCGGGCCTTTCGGGGCGGGGCATGAAATTCTCCGGCTGGACCTGCCCTGCAGTCCCTGCTTTCGGCGGCGGTGCGCCGAGCCCCGCTGCCTGACGGAGCTTTCTCCGGAAGAGGCGCTGGCGGGGGTGGCGAGAGTCTTGAGCCGCCCGTCCCTGCCTTGATAGGATGGAACTGGTAGAGCTGCGGTGGGGGGCCAGGGAGCCATGGCTCCCGCATCCTTTTCCCTGGCGTTTCCCCCCGTATGAACCGCAGTGGCGGCCAGGAGTTCGGACCCCGCAAGGGAGGGTGCCATGGGCATCAGCAAGGAGCTGCTGGAGATTCTGGTGTGTCCCCAATGCCGGGGGGATTTGCGGCTGACCCCGGAGGAAGACGGGCTCATCTGTGAGAAGTGCCGTCTGGTGTATGAAATCCGGGATGACATTCCGGTGATGCTGCCGGAGGAGGCCAAACCCCTGCCGCAATAATGGCCGCGCCCACGCCCCGCCTGTCCGTCATCGTCATCGCCCTGAACCAGGAGGCGCATCTCAAGGCCTGCCTGGAGACGGTGCGCTTTGCCGAGGAAATCGTGGTGGTGGACAGCGGCAGCACCGACGGCACAGTGACGGTGGCCCGGCAGTTCACCGACCGGGTCATCTCTACCCAGTGGCGGGGTTTTGGGGCCACCAAGAATTTTGCCTTGGATCAGGCACGGGGCCGCTGGATCTTCAGCCTGGACACCGATGAGCGGGTGCCGCCGGCGTTGGCGGCGGAGATTGAGGCGGTGGTGGCCGCGGACGGGCCTTTCATGGGCTACCGGGTGCCCCGGAAGAATTATTTCGGCGGCCGCTGGGTGCGCTGGGGAGGCTGGTATCCGGATCTGACCCTCAGGCTGTTTCGGCGGGAGGCCGGCCGCTTCGTGGAGCGGGAGGTGCATGAGGAGGTGCGCGTACCGGGGCCGGTGGGCCGCCTGCGCACGCCGCTTTTGCACTACACCTATACCGGGGTGCGGGATTATGTGGCCCGCATGGACCGTTACGCCCGGTTGGCGGCGACGGAGATGCTCAAACAGGGCCGCCGCCCCCGGCCGGGGGAGACCCTGTGGCGGCCCTGGGGAGCCTTCTTGAAGAGCTATGTCTGGCGGCTGGGGTTTCTGGAAGGGGAGCTGGGCTTCACCCTGGCCCGGCTGGCGGCCATGTACACCTTTCTGAAATACGCCTATCTGAGGGAATTGCTGCAGGAGAAAGACGCCCAGTGGGAGGAAGGCCGCCCCAGAGAGGGCTGAGCGGGTTTGCAACCGGTGCCGTGAACCCATCCAAAGGTCAGGGGCGCTTGCTTAGGGACCGCGGGGGCATCGGGGATGAGAGTGGGAATGAGAGCGACGGGATTTGTGGGGGGAGGTCATGGCTATTGATCCCACCGCCCGGATAGGCCCGGGGGTGGAGCTGGCCGAGGGGGTGGAAGTGGGCCCGGGGACCATCATTGAGGGCCCCAGCCGCATCGGGGCCGGAAGCCGCATCCTGGCGCATTCTTACATCGGCCCTTACACCACCATCGGGGCCCGCTGCCAGGTGGGCTTCGGGGCGGTGGTGGGCCATGAGCCCCAGGATTACGCCTTCCGGGGGGAGGAGAGCTACACCCTCATCGGCGATGACACCATCATCCGGGAATATGTCACCATCCACCGGGGGACCAAGCCGGGGAGCGCTACCCGGGTGGGGCAGCGCTGCTTTCTCATGGCCCTGAGCCACCTGGCGCACAACGCCCAGCTGGGGGACGACGTCATTGTGGTGAACGGCGCCCTGGTGGGGGGGTATGTGGAGGTGGCGGATCGGGCCTACATTTCCGGGCTGTGCGTCATCCATCAGTTCTGTCGGGTGGGGACCCTGGCCCTGATGCGGGGAGGCTCCCGCACCTCCCGGGATGTGCCGCCATACTGCATCATGGACGGGGACCACACGGTGCGCACCCTCAACCTGGTGGGGTTGCGACGGGCCGGCTTCACCTCGGAGCAGATCCAGCCCCTGCGCCAGGCCTTCCGGATTCTCTTTCTGCGGCGCCGGAATATGCGGGAGGCCCTGCGGGAGGTGGAAAACGAGGTGCCCCTGACGCCGGAGGTGGCGCATCTGCTGGAGTTCATCCGCGCCTCCCGCCGGGGGGTGGCCATGGGCCCGGGCGCCGCTGGGGGTGAGGGTGAAATATAACCGGGTCCTGGTCATCAACCTGAAGCAGGCAGGGGATGTGCTGGTGAGCAGCCCGGTCATCGCCGCGGTCCACGAAGCCTGGCCCGGAGCGGAGGTGAGCATGCTGGTGGCCCGGGGGACCGAGGACATGGTGCGGGGCCACCCGGGGCTGAAGCGGGTCTACGCCGTCAACCGGCGCCAGGGGAGCTGGCGGGAGACGGTCAGGCTGGTCCGGGAACTCAGGAGGCAGCGTTTCGATCTGGCCCTGGACCTTTCCTGGGGGGATCGGGGGGCTTTCCTGGCCTGGGCCAGCGGGGCCGGGGAGCGGGTGGGGTTTGCCCGGCAGCGGCAGCCTCTCTGGCAGCGGTGGGGCACCTTCACCCGCCTGGTGCCCCGGCCACCGCTGAAAATGCACATGGTGGAGCAGAATCTGGAGGCTCTGCGCGCCCTGGGGGCAACTCCGGGGCATCCCCGCCTGGCCTTTTACTGGGATGAGGAAACGGAGAGGCGAGTCAAGGCACTGCTGGCCGACCTGGGTTTGGCGGGGCGCCCGTATGCCGTGGTGCATCCCGGGGCCGGCTGGCGTTTCAAATGCTGGACCCCGGCGGGCTATGCCCGGGTTATTGAGGCCCTGGAGGAGGAGCGGGGGTTGCCGGTGGTGCTGACGGGTGCGCCTGGCCCCCTGGACCGGGAGCTGGTGGAGGAAATTCTCGCTCAATGCCGGGTGCGGCCCCGGGTGCTCGTGGGGCAGACGTCGCTGATGGGACTGGGGGTGCTCATCGCCCGGGCCCGGCTATTCTTCGGGGTGGACAGCGCGCCCATGCATTTGGCGGCGGCGGTGGGCACGCCCGCGGCGGCCCTCTTCGGCCCCAGCGGCGATTTCAACTGGGGGCCCTGGGGCGACGGCCACCGGGTGATCAGGAAGGGCTGGGACTGTCAGCCCTGCGGCCGGGCGGGCTGTGAGGACACCAAAATCAGCCGCTGCTTGACCGAGCTGAGCCCGGCGGAAGTGCTGGCGGCCCTGGCGGGGTGGCCGGTTTAATGCGGATTGCCGTGCTCCGGCAGCGGCTGACCGGCGGGGGCGGGGCGGAGACTACTCTCAGCTATCTGCTCCGGGGGCTGGCGGCAGCCGGCCATGAGGTGGTGGTGCTGGCCAGCGAGGCACCGGAGACCGGCCGGCGCCTGGTGGGGGAAGGGGCCGGCTACGTGGCCGTGCCGGTGTGGGGCGGCAAGGCGGGGAGAGCGCTGAGCTATGCCCTCAACGCCCGGCGGCTGCTGCGTGAGCTTAAGGCGCAGGTGGTCTTCAGCCTGGAGCGCACCTTGAGCGCTCACGTCTACCGGGCCGGGGACGGCTGCCACCGGGAGTGGCTGGCCAGGCAGCGGCCGCAGCTTACCATGGCGGGACGGGTGTGGCAAAACTTACGGCCCCTGAACCGGGTTCTCCTGTGGCTGGAAAAAAAGCTCTTTACCGCCCCGGAGCTTTCCCGGGTGATCGCCAACTCCCGCATGGTCCGGGAGGAGATCATTCGGCATTATGGTCTCCCCCGGGAGAAGTTGATCGTCATCCATAACGGGGTGGACCGGGAGCGGTTTCGGGTGCCGGCGCCACAGGAGCGGGAAAAGATCCGCCGGACATTAGGGGTGGGACCACAAGAGAAGGTGGTGCTCTTTGTGGGCTCGGGGTTCGGCCGCAAGGGGCTGGCTTATCTCATCTCCGCCCTGGCGGCCTTGCCGGACACGGAGGCGAGGGTGTGGGTGGCAGGGCGGGGGAGCGTCCGGCGCTATCAGAATCTGGCCCGGAGGTTGGGGGTGGGCGACCGGGTGCGGTTTGTGGGGCCGGTGGCGGAGGTGGCCCCCTATTACCAGGCGGCGGACCTTCTGGCCCTGCCTACCCTGTATGACCCTTTAAGCAACGTGGTGCTGGAGGCCTTGGCCTGCGGCTGCCCGGTGGTCACCACCACGGCCAACGGTGCGGCGGAATTCATCACTCCGGGAGTGAACGGGGAGGTGGTGGCGGCGCCCTGGGAGATCGGGGAGCTGGCCCGGGCCCTGGAACAGACTTTGAACCGGGGCCGGGAGCCCGAAGTGGAGGCGGCGGCGGTGGCGGCGGTGGCCGAGCTTTCCTGGGAGGAGACGGTTAGGCGCACGTTGGCGGTGCTGGAAGAAGCCCGGCCGCGGAGCTGAGGGTGGGATGCGGGCCCTGTACTTCGACGGCCAGCACCTGGGGCTCAGAGAGATGCCTCCACCCCGGCCGGGTCCGGGGGAGGCCCTGGTACAGGTGCATCTGGCGGGGGTGTGTCGCACCGACCTGGAGGTCCTCAAGGGCTACTACGGCTTCACCGGGGTGCCGGGGCATGAATTTACCGGCGAGGTAGTGGAGGCGCCGGAGCCTAAGTGGCGGGGGCGCCGGGTGGTGGGGGAGATCAATATCCCCTGCGGGCAGTGTCCCCGCTGCCGGGCCGGATTGAGGCGGCACTGCGAGCACCGCCGGGTCCTGGGCCTGAAGGGGCTGAACGGCACCTGGGCGGAGTATCTGGTGTTACCGGCCGCCAACCTGCTGCCGGTGCCGGAGGAGTTGCCGGAGGAGACGGCGGTCTTTGCCGAGCCTTTGGCGGCGGCTGTGGCGGTTTTGGAGGCGGCGGCCCCGGTGGCTGGGGGTCGGGCGCTGGTGGTGGGCGACGGGGTGCTGGGCCTCCTCACCTCCTGGGTATTGGCGCTCGCCGGCGCCGAGGTGCATCTGGCCGGCCACTATCAGGAGCACCTTCTCCTGGGGCGGCCGTACGGGGTGGAGGGGTATCTGGAGGCTGACCTGCCGCCGGGGGAGTATGACCTGGTGGTGGAGGCCAGCGGCTCCCCTGGCGGCCTGCATCTGGCCCTTGAGAGGGTGCGCCCCCGGGGAACGATAGTCATGAAGAGCACCTTCCAGGGGGAGGTGGCTCTCCCTCCGGCCCGGCTGGTGGTGCCGGAGGTGCGCCTGGTGGGCAGCCGCTGCGGACCGCTTGTGGGGGCGCTGCGGTTGCTGACCCGGGGCTGGATCGATCCCCGGCCCCTTATCCAGGGCGTGGTGCCGCTGTCTGCAGGGCCTGCAGGACCGGAGATGGCCAGGCAGCCGGGGGGCCTGAGGGTGCTGTTGGACTGCCGACGCTGATCAGATCTGGGAAGTTCGGGAGAAGAGATGCAGACGCTGCTGCCGTATCGGGTGCTGCCTTGCCGCAACGTGCCTGCGGGCATGGCCCGGCAGGAGTTTCTGGTGCTCTCCCCCATCTGGCGGGGGCCGTCGTTGACCATCCGCTTTCCGGACGGGGTGGAGCTCATCCTGACCGGGCGACAGCGCACCGGGCGGCCGTGTGAGCTCCGAGTCTTCTGGACCCGGCACCAGCCGCAGGCCCCGGCGGTGTGTCTGGTGATCGGCGGCACCGGCGGCATCCGGGAATCGGGGGCAGCCGGAAGCGGACAGCCCTCCCGGGGGCGGCCGTTTCTCTGCCTGGCGGAAAGCCTCATTCCCGAGGAGGTGCTGGCGGTCATCGGCCCTCAGCCGCGGCCGGAGCGGCTGCTCCTGGGGTGAGATGTCAGGCGAACTGGAGGGTTCAGCAGATCATCAGAGGGAGAGGCAGCCGGGGCGCGAGCCCCTTATCCCCTCTCCCAGACCCATTTTCCCATCCCTTGCAACTGATGCGGTCGGGGCTTGCGAGCCCGACCGTCCAAGGAGAAAGCCATGTCCAAGAATGTCCGTTACGGCGTAGGGTGGCTGGGCCTGCCGCTGGCGGCGGTGGCGGCGGTGCTGACCTGGGGACAGATCAACCATACCGGAGCCCAAGGGGCCATGGGCCTGCAGGCCGACTTCATCCGGGTGGTGGAGCAGGTGCGGCCTTCGGTGGTGAGTCTCAAGGCCATCAAGGTGGTCACCTACCAGGTTCCGGGCCCACCGGAGGATTTCTTCCGGGGGACACCCTTTGAGGGCATCTTCCGGGATTATGGGCCGCAGCAGATCCGGCGTCGCCAGGTGGGGCAGGGGTCAGGTTTTATCATCGACAACCGGGGGCACATCCTCACCAATTCCCATGTGGTGGCCGGGGCCCAGCAGATCCTGGTGCGCTTCGATGACGGCCGGGAGACCACCGGCCGGGTGGTGGGGAGCAATCCCAAATTCGACATCGCCCTGATCCGCACCCAGCCGGTGGGGTATCGGCCGGCGATCTTGGGGGATTCCTCCCAGATCCGGGTGGGGCAGTGGGCCATCGCCATCGGCAGCCCCTTCGGCCTGGAGCAGACGGTGACCGTGGGGGTGATCAGCGCCACCGGCCGCCGGGGGGTGGGGCAGGGCACCGCCACGGATTTCATCCAGACAGACGCCTCCATCAACCCGGGGAACAGCGGCGGGCCGCTACTGGACATCAATGGCCGGGTGGTGGGCATCAACTCCATGATCGTCTCCACCGGCCAGGGGATCGGCTTTGCCATCCCCATCAACCTGGCCCGGCGGATCATCACCCCGTGGCTGGCGGGGGGATAAGCCACCGGGATGTCGGGGCCCGATAGCCCTATTTGCCGTCCACCACGTGGAGGCCGTTCCAGTCGGCGGCAGGGGGAGAGATTTCATACTCCCGGCAGCGGGCCAGAAAGATCTGCGCGGGGCGGTCCCCTTTTTTCAGACTCAGGACCTCCTGAAAGTAAGTACCGGCCCGGTGCCAGTCCCGGTGGAGATAGGCCTGCCGGCCGGCGGCAAAGCGGCTGAGCCAGGGGGGCTGGGCGGCGTGGGGATCCATCCGGCCCAATAATTCAAAGATGGTCACCGGTCCTTCCCGGCCCCGGACCTGCACCCGGTCCAGCTCCCGCACCAGGAAGGTGTCCGGCAGTTGTTTCCGGGTGGCCTCGCTGATGATGATGCGGGTGCCGTAGACTTTGTTCACCGTCTCCAGGCGGGCTGCCAGGTTGACGGTATCCCCCAGGACGGTGTAATCGAGGCGCTCCTTGGAGCCCACGTTGCCGGCCACCACCGGGCCGGAATGCAGCCCCAGCCTGACCTCCAGGCGCGTGAGGCCCCGGATGCGCCAGCCCACCTGCAGAAGCCGGAACTCCTCCTGCATCTTCAAAGCCGCCCGGCAGGCCAGCACGGCATGGTCCGCCGCCGGCAGCGGCGCGCCCCACAGGGCCATGAGGCCGTCCCCGATGTACTTGTCCAGCGTCCCCCCACATTCGAGGATGACGCGGGTCATGGGGGTGAGGAATTCGTTGAGGGTGCGCACCAGCTCCGGGGGCGGCATCTCTTCGGACAAGGCGGTAAAGCCAGCCAGGTCGGCAAAGAGCACCGTGACCTCCATCTCCTCGCCGCCCAATTCCAGGCGCTTGGGGTCAGCGGTGAGGAGCTCGATGACCCGGGGGGAGAGATAGCGGCTGAAGGCCTGCCTGAGCCAGCGTTTTTCCCGGAGGTCCAGGAGGTATTGGGACAGGGCGTGGCCGGCCCAGGCCAGGGTGAGCCCCACCGAGGGCAGCAGCGGCGGCAGCCACCAGCGCCAGCAGCCGAAGACGGTGAAGGAGGTCCCCCACAGTATGGCCACGGCGCCCGCCAGGATGGCCAGCCCCGCTGTCGGGGTGAGCCGGGAAAACCCGAGGCCGGCGGCCAGGAACAGACCCAGATAAACCGCCACCCGGGCCAAGGGGGGAAGTTCACGGCCGGAAGCGCCCTGGAGCAGAGTATGGCAGATCTGGGCCTGGATCTCCACCCCGGCCATGAACTGACCGGAACTGGCGAAAAACGGGGTGTAAAGGGCATCCGCGGCTTTCCGGAGCGGGTCCTGAGTCTCCATCACCCGCCCCACCCAGACGACGCGGTCTTTGACCCGGGCCAGGGGGAAGGGATTGTCGGCCTCCAGGAGACGGTAGTAAGAGACGATCTCCACGCTCCGGGGCGGCCCGACAAAGTCGATGAGGGCAGGCCCCGGAGGAAGAGGGGTAGGGCCGCGGCAGAACTGCACCGCCATGGCGGGGAGGGTGGGCCGGCCGCCGAGGGAACAGCAGAAGCGGCGCACCACCCCGTCCTCATCGGGAGTGACCATGCTGAGCCCCAAGCCCCAGGCGGCGCGGCGCAAGGACTCCACCGGCTGGATGAGGAAGCGCCGGGAAAACTGCCGGTCCTCGGCCACCTCATAGGTTTCAGCCAACAGGACATTTCCCGCCCGGAGCATGGCCCCGGCCAGCAGGCGGTCGCCCTCCGGATCAGGGCCGGGTTCGGAAAAGAGCAGGTCGAAGATGATGAGGCGGGCGCCGGCGGCCCGAAGGCGCTCCACCAAGGCGGCGTGCAACTGCCGGGGCCAGGGCCAGGGGAGGTGAATCTCCTTAAGGGAGGGCTCGTCAATGGCCACGATGAGGAGGCTTTCCGGGGGTGCCCGGTGCGGTCGCAGGCGATAGGCCAGGTCCAGGGCCTGATTTTCCAGGGTCCGGCCCAGGGAAAGGAAGCTGAGGAGGGTGATCAACAGGAAGCTCACGCCGCCAAGGAGAAGGGTGCGACAGGTGGGGCGGCGAAAGCAGGGGGCCGGTGAGGGCATGAGGCACCGCAACTCAACTCCCCGGGGTGGCCTTGGCGGGGAAGGATTAGTGCAACTGGCTGTGGAAAGGGGTCCGGGGGGCACGGCCTCCCGCCCCTGTGTCCACCCTCTCATCCGCCCCATGGCAGGGCCATGACGAGGGAGGCACAGGGGGGATGGGAGGCTTCGGTCTCGGCCCCGCACGCCAAAACTCTTGCCTTATTTCTAGGTTATCATAAAAAGTTCCCACGGCGGCAGAATTTCCTGGGATTCACACTTCTCCTGCGACAAAGCGGGAAGGCCGGCTGCCTGCCCCTTGCCAGCATGCCTCTGGATTTAATATCTTTTGGTATTTGCGGGAAGCTGGCAGGGGCGCCTTTTTGACCGGAAAGAAGCCTACTTGCCGCGAGCACAGGTGACGGCGCACCCATGAGCGGCTGGACGGACTTGGTGCAGTTCCTCTTTGCCGGGATCACGGCGGGGGCGATCTATGCCTTGGTGGCCCTGGGCTTTGGGGTGGTGCACAACACCATGGGCATTGTCAACTTCACCCAGGTGGATTTCGTCTCCCTGGGAGGCATGCTCCTCTATTCGGCCCTGAACGCCGGGGGGCTGCCGGCGCCGCTGGCCGTGGCGGCGGCGGTGGCAGGGGTGACGCTGATTGGCGCCCTGGTGGAGGTGCTGGGGGTGCGGCCCTCCCGCTCGGAGAGCCACCTGGTGCTCATCTTCCTCACCATTGGCCTGTCCATCATCCTCAGGGGCCTGATGAAGCTCATCTGGGGAAAGAACCGCCTGGCGGTGCCCCCCCTGGCGGGGGAGGCGGTCTGGAGCCTGGGCGGGGCCACCATCCTCACCCAGACGGTGTGGATCGTGATTCTCACCACTGTGGCCATAGTGGGGCTGAGGTGGTTTTTCCGGCACACCGACCTGGGCCTGGCCATGCGGGCGGTGGCCGCCAACGAGACTGCGGCGGCGGTGGTGGGCCTCAGGGTCTGGCGGGTGAAGGCCGCCAGCTTCGCCCTGGCCGGTGCCCTGGGAGGGCTGGCCGGGGCTCTGGTCACGCCCATCACCACCTTGGCCTACGATGTGGGGGTGCTGCTGGGCCTGAAAGGCTTTGCCGCCGCCATTTTGGGCGGGTTCGGCTCCTTTCCCGGCGCCATCGTGGGGGGGCTGATTCTGGGGCTTTTGGAAAGCCTGGCGGCGGGGTATCTCAGCAGCGCCTATAAGGATGTCCTGGCCTTCGTGGTATTGATGGGGGTGCTGTTTGTGCGGCCCCGGGGACTTTTGGGATAAGGGAGGCCGGTTCGGGGTTGGCCGGCGTTGAGAATATCTCAGCTCCCTAAATGGGAGAGCGGCCAGGGGTCATGACCCTGCCCCTCCCTCAAACCCTTCAGCGGCCAATGGCGATGGCAGAATCGGACGTGATAGCGGCGGTGCCAGGGTTCCCCAGCCAGCACCTTGCCGACACCTCAGGAGGGCATCATGGGGCCGGACGGCGTTTCCTTGCTGGCCTTGGTTGAGACCCAGGACCTGTTCCGCCAACGGTATTTTGCCGACGCCAGCCTCGGTGAAGAAAGCCGGGTCCTGGAAGGGCTGCTAAGCGGCCTGGACAGCCTGTTTGCCCTGTTTCAGGGCGCGGGGCCGGTGGTGGATCTGAATCAGGAGGCAGCGGCGGAAATCATGGATTATTTTCTGCAGGAATCGTATCGCCACCGGGAATCCAACCCGGAGGTCTCCCTCTGGTATCTGGCCTGGGCCAGCACCCTGGAGCAGTATTTTCTGCCATGACTGCCCAATCCAGCTCTCAATCTGCCCTTTCTGCGGCGGTGGGGTCTGAACGCCTGCTTTTGGGAAATGAAGCCATCGGCCGGGCCTTGGTGGAAGGTGGCGTCACCCTGGCGGCCTCCTACCCCGGCACCCCGGCCTCGGAGATCCTGGCGGCGGTGGTGGCCGCAGCTCAAGAGACCGGGGCAAAAGTCCACGCCGAGTGGAGCCTCAACGAAAAGGTGGCCTTCGAGACTGCCCTGGCCAACGCCATGTGCGGCCGACGGTCGGCGGTGGCCATGAAGCAGGTGGGGCTGAATGTGGCGGCGGACCCCTTTTTCCGGGCGGCCTACCTGGGGGTGACGGGGGGCTTCCTGGTGGTGGCGGCCGACGACCCCGGTCCCCACAGCTCCCAGACGGAGCAGGACAGCCGCCTCCTGGCTCTGGCGGCCCAGGTGCCGGTCCTGGACCCCTTCGACCCCCGGGAAGCCCGGGAGATGGTACATGTGGGCCTTTTGCTTTCCGAGCGCTATGAGTTGCCGGTGATGCTCAGGCCCACCACCCGGGTCTGCCATGCCCGGCAGAATCTGCCGCTGGGGGAGGTGGTCTCCTGGGAGCGGCCGGCCCGGTTCGTCAAGGATCCCGGGCGCTGGGCCGCCACCCCGGTGTTTGTCCGGGACCTGCACCGGCGGCTGAATGACAAGCTGGCAGCCATTGCCCGGGAGGCGGAGTGGACGCCGGATTTTCTGCCCGGAGACGGCCGCCGGCCGGAAAAGTGCATCGTGGCCTCAGGGGTGGCGGCGGCCCATGCCCTGGATATGCTGACGGAGCTTAAGGCCGCAGGCCAGGTGGATTTCTACCGGGTGAAGATGCCCTTTCCCCTGCATCAGCCCTGGGTGGAGCAGGTCCTGGGCACGTATGGGGAGATCCTGGTCCTGGAAGAGACTGCGCCGGTCATCGAGTTGCAACTGGGGCTGGGAAGGGTGAAAGGCCGGGCCACAGGCACGGTGCCGGGACAGGGTGAGCTCACCCCTGAGGTCCTGGGCCGGGTGCTGGCCGGTTTCCTGGGACTGACGGCCCCGGAGGCGCCTGCCCCGGCCGCGGGCGGCGTCCGCCCCTCTCTGTGTCCCGGCTGCGGCCATCGGGGGGTCTTCTATGCCATCCGGGAAACCTTCCCCGAGGGCATCTTTCCCAGCGACATCGGCTGCTACACCCTGGGCATCAATCTCCAGGCGGTGGACACCTGCCACTGCATGGGGGCGGGCATCAGCCAGGCGGCGGGATTTTATCACGCCTACGCCGCCGGGGGGGATTTCCCCCCCATTGTGGCCACCATCGGCGACTCCACTTTTTATCATGCCGGGATACCGGCCCTGATCAACGCAGTGTTTCACCGGGCCCGCTTTATCCTGGTGATCCTGGACAACCAGACCACCGCCATGACCGGGCACCAGCCCACGCCGGCGCTGGGCATCACGGCCCAGGGTCTGCCGGCCACGCCGGTGCCCCTGCCGGAGTTGCTCCGGGCCTGCGGAGTCACGTTCCTGCGGGAGGTGGAGGCTTACAACCTCCCGGAGGTTAAGGATATTCTCCTGGAAGCGGACCGATTTTGCCGCTCGCCGGAGGGGGGCGTGGCGGTGATCATCGCCCGGCATCCCTGCCTTCTGACGCCGGAGGGGCGCCGTCAGCCCCGCTACCGGGTGCGGGTAACGGAGGAGTGCATCGGGTGCGGCCACTGCCTGGAGGCCTTTGAATGCCGGGGGCTTAAATGGGAGGAGGCCGAGGGGCGGGCCGCCATTGACCCGGTCACCTGTGCGGGCTGCGGGGTCTGCGTGCATGTCTGCCCCGCCGGAGCCATCGAGTCGGAAAGTGGGGACTGAGACCATGCGGCAGCAGATCATTGTCAGCGGCGTGGGCGGGCAAGGCGCGGTGACTCTGACCCGCTGGCTGGGGGAGGCGGCGATGGCTTTAGGGGTGCCCGTCCTCACCTCCGAAACCCACGGCATGGCCCAGCGGGGGGGCACGGTGATCTCCATGGTGAAGGTGGGTGGGTATCACGGGCCCCTTGTCCCCTGGGGCGCGGCGGATGTGGGCCTCTTTCTTCGGGAGGACAATCTGGCGGTGCACGGCGGTTACCTCAAAGCCGCAGGGGTAGCGGTGGTCAACACCCCGAATCCGGGGCCCTATCTGGGAATTGACGCTTTGGGGATAGCCCTGGGGCTGGGACTGAAGCCAGTCACCGCCAATCTGGTGCTGCTGGGCTATGCCGCCGGCCAAGGGGTGCTCTTCTGCGGCGCCGAGGTCCTGGGAGAGGTGATCCGGACTCACACGCCGGCGCGCTTTGTGGAGGACAGTCTGAAGGCCTTCGGGGCCGGGATGGCGGCGGCCCGGGAGGGGGGCGGGTGAGGGTCTCGCCCCGGCAGCGGCTGTGGTGGTTTGTGCTCCGGCACCGCACCGGCCTTACGGTGTGGCTGGTGGCGGCGCTTTTGGCCCTGGTGCCCCTTTTGATCCGCAATCCCTACCAGCTTGGCCTGATCAATCTCATCGGCATCTATGCCGTGGCGGTGTTGGGGCTCAATCTGTTCATCGGCTATGCCGGGCAGATTTCCCTGGGTCATGCGGGATTTTTCGGCCTGGGGGCCTATGGTTCGGCAATCCTGACGGTGCACGGCTGGCTTTCGCCTTGGCCCGCCCTCCTTCTCACCGCCGCGTTGGTGGCCGGCTGGGCGCTCCTCCTGGGCATTCCTACCCTGAGGCTGCATGGCCATTATCTGGCCATGGCCACCTTGGGCTTCAACTACATCGTGCACCTGGTGCTGGTGCAATGGGATGCGGTGACCGGGGGGCCCAGCGGCATCTCCGGGATTCCGCCCCTGGGGCTGGCCGGGTTAGCCTTCGACAACGAGACCCGTTTTTTTTATCTGGTGTGGGCCTTGGTCCTTTTGGGAGTGACCGCCTGCCTCAATCTGATGCGCAGCGGGGTGGGCCGGGGGCTGGCGGCACTGGCCCAGGATGAGGTGGCCGCAGCCACCCTGGGGGTGAATGTGAGGCGGGAGAAGGTGCGCATCTTTGTCCTCTCCGCGGTCTTCGCCTCCGTGGCGGGAAGCCTCTATGCCCATTATTATCATTACGTCAACCCCGACGGCTTCAGCATCTTCAAATCCCTGGACCTGGTGATCATGGTGGTGGTGGGGGGCCTGGGCTCGGTGTGGGGGACGCTTTTGGGGGTGACCTTTGTCACCCTGCTCCCCTACTATCTGGAGTTCCTGGAGGCCTATTTCGACCTGATTCACGGCCTTATTCTAGTGCTCATTCTCATGTTTCTGCCCCAGGGGCTGGTGACCGGCCTCTGGGATCACCTTAAGCTGACCTTAGCCAGGAGGCGCCTGGTGGCCAGGGGGGAGACCCCATGACCGGGCCGGCGGGGCCGCCCCTGCTGGAAATCCAGCGGCTGAGCAAGAATTTCGGGGGCGTGCCGGCCTTGGCGGAGGTGAGTTTCCCCGTCATCCGGGGGGCCGTGACCGCCCTCATCGGGCCCAACGGCGCCGGCAAGACCACTCTCATCAACTGCCTCACCGGGGTGGTGCGGCCGGACGGCGGCAGCATCCGCTTTCAGGGCCGGGAGCTGGTAGGCCTGGCGCCCCATGAGATCGCCGCCCTGGGGATTGCCCGCACCTTCCAAAACCTGCGCCTCTTTCCCCGGCTGACGGTGCTGGACAATGTGCTTTTGGGGCTCACACCCCAGGCCGGGGGTTCCCTCTGGGAGGCGCTGCTGCGGACGCCGGGGCTGCGGCATCGGGAGCGGCGCCTGAAGCTGGCCGCGCTGGAAGCCCTGGACGCCTTCGGGCTGGGGGGAAAAGCCGACTGGCCGGCGGGGATTCTCCCCTACGGCGACAAAAAGCGCCTGGAGATGGCCCGGGTCTTTGTCTCCCAGCCTGCCTTGGCGCTGTTGGATGAGCCGGTGGCCGGGCTCAATTCCCAGGAGACCGGGGAGGTGGCGGCGCTTATCCGCCAGCTCCAGCGTCAGGGCCGCACGTTGCTGCTGGTGGAGCACGACATGGAGCTGGTCATGGGGGTGAGCGACGTGGTGGTGGTGCTGGACGGCGGCCGGCGCATCGCCCTGGGCCCCCCCGAGGAGGTGCAGCGGGACCCCCGGGTGCTGGAGGCGTATCTGGGCCGCATGAGCGTGACGGCTTGAGGTGGGAGAGGGGGCCAGGGAGCGCCGCCCCCTGCCCCTCTCCCACGCCCTCTCCCCCCACCCCATATAAGGGGTTGGGGGGCGGGCCAAGGGAGCTGCCGCTCCCCCGGACTCCCCGCATAAATCATTCTGCCATGCCCAAGGTAAGGCCAGCCTTCATTAGCAAACGGCCAAGGAAAGTAGAAATGGTCTCTCTGGGTTCCCGGGAGGTGGCCAACTTCCGCCGGGAGATCTACCGGCATTATGCCCTGCATGGCCGGCGGCTGCCCTGGCGGGAGACCCGGGACCCGTATGCCATCTGGGTCTCCGAGATCATGCTGCAGCAGACGCCGGTGGCCCGGGTGCTGCCCCGGTATCCGGTGTTTCTGGCGGCCTTTCCGGATTTTGCCGCTCTTCACCGGGCGCCGCTTTCCCGGGTGCTGGCGGTGTGGCAGGGGCTGGGCTATCCCCGCCGGGCCCTGGCCCTGAAGGAGACCGCCGGCCGGGTGCTCATAGATCATGGCGGCCGGCTGCCCCAGGAGCCGGAGGAGTTGCAGCAGCTTCCCGGCATCGGGCCGGCCACCGCCGGAGCGGTGTGCGCCTTTGCCTTTGAGGTGCCGGTGGCCTTCATTGAGACCAATATCCGCCGGGTCTTCCGGCATTTTTTCTTCTCGCGGGAGGCAGAGGTCCCCGACCGGGAGCTGCTGCCGTTGGTGGCCCGCACCCTGGACCGGCGGCGGGTCAGGGAGTGGTATTACGCCCTGATGGATTACGGGGTGTGGCTGAAAAAGCAGGGAGTGGCCGGAAACGGCCCGGCAAAGCGTCAGGCGCCGTACGGCGGTTCGGACCGCCAGGTGCGGGGGGAGATCCTACGGGCCCTGCTGGCCACCCCGGGGCTGACTCCGGAAGAGCTGGCCGCGGCGCTGGGCCGGGACCTGCTGCGGGTTCGGCGGCTGTTGACAGAGCTTGGGGCCGAGGGTTTCCTCTTGTGCCGGGGGCAAAGCTGGTGTATTGCGGGGGAAAAGGGGGCGAAAGACGCCCTGGCAGATTTCCCGTGAGGAGGTAAAGAGGAATGAGCAGGTTTCTCTTTGTCTTGACCCGGGGCCCGGAGGACCCCACCCGGGCGGTGCGCTGTTTCCAATTTGCCAAAATCGCCGCCGATCAGGGCCATGAGGTGACGGTCTTTCTGGTGGATGACGCGGTCTATTTCACCAACCTGTCCCTGGCGGAGCGCATCAAGGCGCCCACCGGGGATGAGCTCATGGGTTACTGGAAGTTTCTGGTGGACAAGGGGGCCCCGATCCTGGTGTGCAAGCCCTGCGCCGAGGCCCGGCTGGTGGGGGAGGAGGACCTGCCCCCGGGCTGCAAGATCGGCACCGGGGTGACCCTGATCCAGATCGCCGCGGAGGCCCAGGTCTTCACCTTCTAAGCGGGCAGGCGGCCTGTAGTTCCTTCACGGTGCCGGGGCGGGCCTGATAAGCTGCAGCCCTGGAAAGCAAAAAGGGCGGGCTTAAGGCCCGCCCCGCGTCAGGCATTCAGTTAAGTTCAGTTACTCATGGGCACCGGCTGATAATACGCCGAGCCGCCGCCCCACCAGGTGAGTTTATAGCGCTCGCCTTTGTAAACGATGTAGGGTTGCACCCAAAGGATCACCCGCTCAATCAGGCGGCCGTGATAGGGGTGGGAGAAGACTGCGGTGACCACCTTGTCCGGGTCCACAGAAGGGGCTCCCAGGGTGTCGACGCCATATTCCGTCAGCATACTGCCTCTCCTTGCCGGGTCTGTATCGTGGCTTACCGGGGCGGACGCGCCCGGCAGTCGTATGTGACTTACCGGCTTGCTTAAGGTCAACTGCCGTTTCTTTTCCGGCTGTTCCCTTTATTATAAAACGTAAGGAAAGGGATTCAATGGGGGCCGGCTTTTTTCCCGAAACCCCCATGAAGCCACAGGAGGCGGCGGCCTTGTCAGGGGGCCGGCCGCCGTTTATAATCCCCTCAGACCATGCCAGCGACCACCTCCCCTTTCCTGCTGGAGCTTCAGGACCTGACGGTGCATTACGGCGCGGCCCAGGCGCTTTTCGGGGTCTCCCTGGGGGTGCGCCCGGGGGAGACCGTGGCGCTGGTGGGGGCCAACGGCGCGGGCAAAAGCACCCTGCTCAAGGCCATCATGGGGCTGGTGCCGGTGTCCGGCGGCCGCATCCTCCTCATGGGCCGGGAGATCACTGGGACTTCGCCGGCGGCGCTGGCCGCAGCGGGGGTGGCCCTGGTGCCCGAAGGCCGGGAGATGTTCGGGGACCTCACGGTGCGGGAGAACCTGGAGCTGGGGGCCCTGCCCCTGAAGGTGAGCCGCCGGGAGCGGCTGGCCCGCCTGGAGCAGGTGCTGGCCCGCTTTCCCCGGCTGGCGGAGCGCCTGGAGCAGCCCACCGCCACCCTTTCCGGGGGCGAGCAGCAGATGGTGGCCTTGGGGCGGGCCCTCATGGCCCAGCCCCGGTTGCTCCTGATGGATGAACCCAGCCTGGGGCTGGCGCCGTTGGTGGCGGATGAGATCTTCGACATCATCCATCAGCTGGCCCGGGCCGGGGTGACCATCCTCTTAGTGGAGCAGAACGCCGCCCGGGCCCTCACCGCCTCCCGCCGGGCGTATCTCCTGGCCAACGGCCGCCTGGTGGGCCAGGGGGAGAGCGAACGCCTGCTCGTGGATCCGGAGCTGCGCCGGGCCTTCCTGGGCGCGGCCAGCGCCGACAACCCTGCGGCCAGCCGGCTGGGCGCCGCGGGTCTGACCAATATCCGTCTGGTGAAACCTGCCATGACCAAGACATTCATGCCCTCTTTCCGCACCGTGGAGGAGCTTCGGGCCCACCAGTTGGCGGGGCTGAAGTGGACGGTGCACCATGCCTACGAAGGCTCCCCCTTTTATCGGGAGCGACTGGAGGCCGCGGGCATCCGGCCCGAGGACATCCGCTCCCTGGAGGACCTGCGGCGGTTGCCCTTCACCACCGGGGAGGATCTCCGGGACCATTACCCCTTTCCCTTGCGCTCGGTCCCCTTTGAGCAGATTGTGCGCATCCACGCCTCCAGCGGCACCACGGGCAAACGGAAGATTCTGTGCTACACCCAGAAGGACGTGGATGACTGGGCCCACTTCTTTGCCCGGGCCTACGAGATGGCCGGGGTGACACCCCTGGACCGGGTGCAGATTGCGGTGGGCTACGGGGTGTGGACCGCGGGGGTGGGCTTTCAGGCGGGCTGCGAGCGCCTGGGGGCCATGGCCCTGCCGGTGGGCCCGGGGAACATCGACCTGCAGTGCGAATTCCTGGTGGACCTGCAAAGCACGGTGCTCTGCTGCACCGCCTCCATGGGCCTGTTGATGGCGGAGGAGGTGCATCGCCGGGGCCTCACCGACAAGATCTTCCTCAAGAAGGTGATCTACGGCTCGGAGCGCTCCAGTGTGTCCATGCGGCGCAAGATGTCGGAGCTGCTGGGCGGGGTGGAGCTCTTCGACATCCCAGGGCTGACGGAGCTCTACGGGCCCGGGACCGGCATTGAGTGTCCGCACCACGACTGCATCCATTACTGGGCGGACTACTACATCCTGGAGATCGTGGATCCGGAGACCCTGGAGCCCCTGCCCGATGGGGAGTGGGGGGAAATGGTGGTGACGACTCTCTGCAAGGAAGCGGCGCCCCTCATCCGCTACCGCACCCGGGACATCACCCGCATCATTCCGGGCCCCTGCACCTGCGGCACCATTTTGCCCCGGCACTCCCGCATCCTGGGGCGCACCGACGACATGTTCAAGTTCCGGGGGGTGAACATCTACCCTTCCAGCATCGACCGCATCCTCTCTGACATCCCGGGGCTGGGGTCGGAGTATCAGGTGCATCTCAGCCGGGATGAAGGGGGCCGGGACCACATGCTCCTCAAGGTGGAGCGGGGCGAGGGGGTGGAGCCGGGCCGGATGGATGAGCTTTCCCGGGAGGTGCGCTACCGCATTAAACGCAAGCTGCTGGTGACGCCGGAGGTGGAGATTGTGCCGTACGGCGCGCTCCCCCGCTCGGAGCGCAAAAGCAGACGCATCTTTGATGAGCGCATCACCGATTCGGTGATTTGAGCCACCGGAGGCGAAGGGTGGGGAAGAAGAGTGAGCAGGTAGAGGGAGGTTCCTCCTCATTTCTGGTCGCCCCCTGCCCTTCCCCAACCCCACACATGGGCCCGGCTTTGCCGGATTATTCCACCTGTAAGGAAAAAATTATGAGACCTTTATTTGTATTTCTGTTGTGGGGGGCCTTGTGCCTGTGGGCTGCCGGCTGCGGCACCACCGAAGGCTTCCTGTATGTGCCGCCGCCGTCGCCGGAGCCCATGGGGGCTCAGTTCTGGTGGGGTTCCGATCCCACCTGTGCGCCGGGGTGCCCGCCGGGGAGCCCGGGCTGGCGGTAAGGGGCAATCACCGGCTGAATTCCGGGCTTTGCATTTGACAAGCTCCCCTTCCTCCCGGTAAGGTGGGGCTGGCGGCGCTTTGTGGCGCCCAAGGCACCAGGCTGAAGGAGGGAAGACACCATGCGGCGGTGGAGCATCCTCATTGCGGCGGTTCTGTTGGCGGCAGCTCTGGCTACGGGCCCGGCAGCGGCCGCGGAGCCCATCAAGATCGGGGCGTTCTTTGCCCTGTCCGGGCCTCAGGCCCACATCGGCACGCCCACCAAGCTGGTGGCGGAGCTGGCGGTGAAACGCATCAACGCCGCGGGCGGGATCAACGGCCGGCCCCTGGAGCTGGTGATGGGGGACACGGAGAGCGACCCGGCCAAGGCGGCCAGCATTGCCAAGAAATTCATCCACCAGGACAAGGTGGCGGCCATCATCGGGCCCACCTCCACCGGCGAGGGCATGCAGGTGAAGAAGATCGTGGAGGAGGCGGGCATCCCCATCGTTATGACGGTGGGGGGCGATCCGCCCATCATGGCCGAAACCGGCCCCTTCACCTACATCTTCAAATCGCCCCAGCGCTCCTCCACCGCGGTGGCCCGCCTGTTTACCTATCTCAAAGACAAGAAACTCACCAAGCTGGGACTGATGTATGCCACCGACCCCTTCGGCAAAGACGGGGTGGGGTGGCTGAAGAAGCTGGCGCCGGAGTATGGGCTCACCTTTGTGGCGGAGGAGTCCTTCGGGCCCAAGGACATTGACATGACGGCCCAGCTCACCAAGATCAAAAACGCCCAGCCCGATGCCATCGTGGTCTGGACCGTGGGGCCGGCCGGGCCCATCATCGCCAAAAACAAGGCGCAGCTGGGGATCACCATCCCTCTCTTCCAGTGCCACGGCCAGCCGGATCCCAAATACATCGAGCTGGCGGGGCCGGCTTCCGAGGGCGACCGCATGCCGGCCACCAAGCTGATGGTGGCGGACGAGCTCCCTGACACCGACCCCCAGAAGAAGGTGATTCAGGATTTCATCAAGCTCTACAAAGAGGCGGGGCTGGACAAGCAGTTCCCCATCAACACCCACTCGGGGTATGCCTGGGATGCCGTCTATCTCATCACCAACGCCCTGAAAAAGGCGGGCACCGACCCCAAGAAGCTCCGGGAGGCCATTGAGCAGACCAAGGGCTACGTGGGGGTCTCCGGGATCTACAACCTGAGCCCGGAGGACCACAACGGCCTGGGGGTGGACTCCATGGTGATGGTGGAGGTGAAGGGGGGCAAGTTCACCCTGGCGAAATGAGCATAGGATCAGGGGGAGGGCCAGGGACCTGAGGCCCCTCCCCTCCCCCCGAACCCCCTCCCAACCCGCAGACGGGCATTGGGTAGGCAGTCCCGAAGGCCATGGAAATACGGGGTGGAGGGAGGGAGTTTGAGGGAGGGGGCAAGGGCACATGGTCCCTGGCCCCTGCCCTCCAAAGAATTTTGTCGCCTATGCCGAATGTACAAATGATGCGGGCCATGGTGCTCCCCCGGGTGGGGGGGCCGTTGGAACTTCGGGAGGTGCCGGTGCCCACCCCCGGGCCGGGCCAGGTGCTGCTCAAGGTGAGCGCCTGCGGGGTGTGCCGCACTGATCTCCATGTCTATGACGGGGATCTCCCTTCCCCCAAGCTGCCCCTGATTCTGGGCCATGAGATTGTGGGGCGGGTGGCGGCGGTGGGGGCAGGGGTAAGCCAGTTCACCCTGGGGCAGCGGGTGGGGGTGCCGTGGCTGGGGCACACCTGCGGCGTCTGCCGCTACTGCCGGGCCGGGCGGGAGAACCTCTGCGATGCGCCGGGCTTCACCGGCTACACCCTGGACGGCGGCTATGCCGAGTACGCGGTGGCCGAGGCGGCCTACTGCTTTCCTCTCCCCGAGGGCCTGGAGGATGAGCGGGCCGCGCCCTTGCTGTGCGCCGGGCTCATCGGCTACCGCTCCTACCGGCTGGCGGGGGAAGGGCGGAACCTGGGGATCTACGGCTTCGGGGCGGCGGGGCATCTGGCGGCCCAGGTGGCCCGCTACCAGGGGCGGCGGGTCTTTGCCTTCACCTCCCCGGGGGACACGGAGGCCCAGGAGTTCGCCCGGCGGCTGGGGGCAGTGTGGGCCGGGGACTCCACGGAAATGCCGCCGGAGGAGCTGGACGCGGCCATCATCTTTGCGCCGGTGGGGCCTTTGGTGCCCCAGGCCCTGAGGGCGGTGGTGAAGGGCGGGGTGGTGGTGTGCGGCGGCATCCACATGAGCGACATCCCCTCCTTCCCTTATGCCATCCTGTGGGGGGAACGGGTGGTGCGCTCGGTGGCCAACCTCACCCGGCAGGACGGGGAGGAGTTCCTGGCCCTGGCGCCTAAGGTCCCCATCCGGCCGGAGGTGGAGCTCTTTCCCCTGGAGGAGGCGGAGGAGGCCCTACGGCGCCTGAGGGCAGGCCGCCTAAGCGGCGCCGCGGTGCTGGTCATGGGCCAGGGCGAGGCGGCTTGACAGCTGGGGAAAAACCTTATAGAAGCATCGGGAAAGGCAGGAGAAAGGGTGAAAGAGCGGCCCGGACGGGGTGTGACGACGGTGGGGATGGATAAGAGGCTGGCAGGGGTGCAGGCGCGGTTTCTCCTGGGGTGGGGGCTGGTGGGCCTGCTTCTGGCGGGCCTGGCCTGTGCTCCGGGGCTGAGCCCGCAAAGCGCCATCGAGGCGGCCCAGGCCCAGGTGGTGGACGTGGACAACTACCTCCTGGGGCCGGAGGACGCCATCGAGATCTCGGTCTGGAAGGAGCCGGAGCTCACCAAGCAACTGGTGGTCCGGCCGGACGGCAAGATCTCCTACCCCCTCATCGGGGAGATCCAGGCGGCGGGGCGCACGGTAAAGGAACTGCGGGAGGAGATCTCCAAGCGGCTGGAGAAGTTCGTCACCGACGCCCAGGTGACGGTGCTGCTCCTCAAGGCCCAGCACTACAAGATCTACGTGGTGGGCAAGGTGAACAAGCCCGGGGAATACGTGGCGGGGCGGCCGGTGACGGTGATGCAGGCCCTGGCCATGGCCGGGGGGCTGACGCCCTTCGCGGCGCCGGGGCGCATCGTCATCCTGCGCAAGAGCGGGGACAAGGAGCAGACCCTGCCCTTCAACTACAAGGAGGTGGCCCGGGGCCGGAACCTGGAGCAGAACCGGGTGCTCCTCCCCGGGGACGTGGTGGTGGTGCCGTAACACGCCAGGCCTCGGGCCCAGGATAACTGTGGTGGGAGAAGGCGAGCCGGCGGCAGGGGGTTTGGCAAGAAGGGGCAGGCGGGAGCGGCAGGCGGCTTTGCGGGAACGGCAGGCAAGACGGCAGGGGGCGGCGGCCTGAGAGCAGCCGGGAGCACCGGGGGGATGACAGGGGGGGCGGGCAAGACAGCACGGTGGCGCTGGGGGTGGTTCGGAGGGCTCGGCCTCATGGTGGCCACGCTCCTGGGCCTGGGGGCAGCCCCAGCCGGGGCGGCGGACTGGGTGGTTTTGCCCCAGATCCGGCTGGGGGGCGAGTTCGACAGCAATCTCAACTATTCCTTTCAAAACCGCCTGAGCGACGTCATCCTCAAGGCCTGGCCGTCGGTGGATTTCACCTATGCCAGCGAGGTGAGCCAATACACCGGCCGGCTGGCCCTCACCGGCATGCACTACCTGAAAAACTCCAATTTGGATAAAATAGATCAAAGCTTCACCCTGAGCGGCAAGAGGCAAGTGCTGCCCCGGCTGGGGGTGACCTTCAGCGGTTCGTACATTATGGATTCCACCCTGGAGGAGGAGCTCACCGCCTCCGGCTACATCATCACCCGCAGCCCCCGGCAGTCCTACCGTCTCAGCCCGGGGCTGACGTACCAGCTGACGGAGCGGGACACCCTGGGCGTGGAGTATGCCTTCGGGCAGGTGAATTACCAGGACCCGGGGTTCCGGGACTACACCACCCACCGGCTGAGCCTGGGATACGGGCATCTCATGGCCAACGCCCGCACCACCCTGAGGGCGGTGGTGGCGGGGCAGGCGGTGGATTATTCCCGGGGCGGCAACCGCTACCAGACCCTGAATCTGGCGGCGGGGGTGGAGCACAAGGTGGCGGAGGACTTCAGCCTCACCGCCCTGGCGGGGGTCAATGTCACCCGGATGCGGGAGCTCACCGTGGCGCGGGGGCCGGGGGGGTTGCTCTTCCTCAGGCCGGAGACCACGGTGCAGGCCGGGCCCTTCGTGGAGGTGGCCGTGACCCGGCGCTGGCCCCGCACCAGTCTCACCGCCGGGGTCAACCGCACCGAATCGCCTTCCGGGGGCGGGGAGCTTTTGGAATACTACCGGGGCTTCCTGGGGCTGGAGCATGCCCTCACGGAGCGGCTCAAGGCCGGGGTGGACGGCTCCCTCTACTACAGCACCTCCTCCCGGGAGGTGTCGGATTATGAAAATTTGCTCTTCAGCCTCGGGCCCCAGGTGAGTTATCAGCTCACCGAGAGGCTGACCCTGACCTCCGGCTACCGCTTCGGTTACCGGGAGGACCTGCAGGCAGACCGGAACACCCACCGGCATCTGGTGTGGCTGTATCTCAGCTACAGCCGGCCGTGGCATTGGCAGCGCTGAAAGGACAGGGGAGCCGGCCCTGCCCATGCGGGGCACGGCGCTTCCCATAGCTTCACCAGGAATTGCATCCCCACGAGACATCATGGAAACGCAACAGGACCTGAGGTATTACTGGCGGATTCTGGCGGCCCGCAAGTGGTATTTCATCCTGCCGGCGGTGGGCATCATGCTGGCCGCGGCGGTGGTGGCGCTGGTGTGGCCGCCGGTGTATGAGGCCAAATCCACCATCCTCATCGAGGAGCAGCAGATCCCGCCGGAGTTTGTCCGCACCACGGTGACGGGATTTGCGGAGCAGCGCATCCAGAGCCTGAGCCAGCAGATCCTCTCCCGGGCCCGGCTGGTGGAGATCATCCGCCAGTTCGACCTGTACGCCGAGCTCAGGCGCAAGGCCCCCATGGAAGAGGTGGTGGAGCGGATGCGCAAAGACATCGCGGTGGAGACCATCAGCGCCGAGATGAGCGAGGGCAAGCGCCGGCGGCGTCCCGGCCAGAAGGACGAAGGCATCACCATCGCCTTTTCCGTGGCCTACCGGGGGGAGAACCCGGACCAGGTGCTGAAGGTGGCCAGCACCCTGGCCTCCCTGTACCTGCAGGAGAACCTCAAGATCCGGGAGCAGCAGGCCAAGACCACCACTCAGTTCCTGGAGGCGGAGCTCAAGGAGATCCAGGAGCGCATCCGCACCCTGGGGGACCGGATCAGCGACTTCAAGGCGAAAAACGAGGGGGTGCTGCCGGAGCTCTACCAGTTTAATCTCAGCCAGGCGGACCGGCTGGAGAAGGAGATCGACCAGCTCACCGCCCAGATCCGGGCGGCGGAGGACCGCAAGATCTACCTGGAGGGGCAGCTGGCCACGGTGAAGCCGGACAGCCCCATCATCAGCGGCACCGGGGAGCGGGTCATGGACCCCCACGCCCGCCTGAAGTACCTGCAGGTGGCCCTGGCGGACCTCACCTCCCGCTATTCCCCGGAGCACCCGGACGTGGTGAAGGTGAAGCGGGAGATGGCAGAGCTGGAGAAAGTGGTGGGGAGCTCCGGGACGCCGCCGGCCCTGAAGCGCCAGAAGCTGACGCAGCTGGAGGCGGAGCTGGCCCAGAAGCAGGGCCGCTACGCCGCCGACCATCCGGAGATCGTCAAGCTGAAAAAGGAGATCGCCGAGCTGAGGAAACTGCCGGAGGCTGCCGGGCCGCCGCCGGTGCAGCCGGAGAACCCCTCCTACATTTCGCTGCAGGCCAATCTCCAGGCCACCGTCAATGACATTGCGGCCCTGAAAAAGCAGCGGGCGGACCTGGAGGGCAAGCTGAAGGTCTACCGGCAGCGCCTGGAGCGCACCCCCCAGGTGGAGCAGGAGTATCTGGCCCTCACCCGGGATTACCAGAACGCCCATGCCAAGCACCAGGAGATCATGAACAAGATCCTGGAGGCCCGCATCGCCGAGGGCATGGAGGAGTCTCAAAAGGCGGAGCGCTTCACCCTCATTGACCCGGCGGTCTTCCCGGAAAAACCGGTGGCGCCCAACCGGCTCCTGATCCTGCTGGCCGGGGTGCTGCTGGGGACCATGGGCGGCCTGGGGCTGGTGGCCCTGACCGAAAACCTGGACCACACCATCAAGAGCGCCTCGGAGGTGGCCTGGCTGAGCGGCCTGCCGGTCCTGGCCCGCATCAGCCGCATCGTCACCGCGGAGGACCGGGAGCGCCAGGCCCGGCGCCGCCGGCTGGCGTGGACCGCCGCGGGGCTCTCCCTGGTGGCAGGGCTGCTGGTCTTTCATTTCCTCATCATGGACCTGTGGATCCTCACCGCCAAGCTGGGGCGGGTGCTGAACCGGCTCACCTGAGGCCAAGGGAGGGAGAGTGAGCTTCATTGACAAGGCCCTGGAAAAGGCCCGGCAACTGACCGCCCGGGAGAGCCCACCGGCCGAGGGGCCGAGGCCGGAGACGGAGCCGCCCCTGCCGCCGCCGGGCACACCGGTGGGGGAAATCCGCTACACCGTCACTCGCACCGTGCCGGTGGACCGGGAGTGGCTCCGGCGGCACCGGGTCATCACCCCCGGGGAACACGATCCGGTGCTGGAGGCCTACAAGCTGCTGCGCACCCAGATCCTGCAGCGTACCCGCCCGGAAGGGAAAAACCTTCTCATGGTCACGGGACCGCAGCCGGGGGAGGGCAAGACCCTCACCGCGGTGAATCTGGCGGTGAGCCTCTCCCGGGAGGTGGACACCACGGTGCTGCTGGTGGATGCGGACCTCAGGTCCCCCTCGGTGCACACCCTCTTCGGCCTGCGGCCGGAGGGAGGGCTGGCAAACTATCTGCGGGGGGAGCGGACCATCCCGGAGCTCTTGCTGCACCCGGAGGGCTTCCCCCGGTTTGTGCTGCTCCCCGGGGGGCGACCGGTGGCCGAGGCCGCGGAGCTGGTGAGCTCGCCCATGATGGCGGCCCTGGTGCAGGAGCTGAAGCATTATTACCCGGACCGCTACGTCATCTTTGACCTGCCGCCGCTTCTGCCTTATGCCGACGCCCTGGCCTTCGCGCCCCGGGCGGACGGCATCATCCTGGTGGTGGAGCAGGGGCGCACCACCCGGGAGGACCTGGCCCGCTCCCTGGAACTGCTCAAGGATTTTCCGGTGCTGGGCACGGTGCTGAACAAGGCAACGGAGGAGCCGGGGGGGTATTATTATCCGGCGGCGGGAAGGGCCTCCGGCAAGGGGGACGGCCGCTCCTGGTGGGCCGGCCTCAAGGAGCGCCTGGGGCTGGCGTAGCTGGGAGGAGGGCCGGAGACCGGTGGGCCTCCCATCCTCGCCTCAGATACATAGGGCGGAAAGCGTCAGCGCCTCCCGCCCTGAGTCTTTGCCACCCCCACCCCACCCCTCC
>JBBFLF010000012.1:40244-95516 GCA_037481655.1 Desulfobaccales bacterium
GCGCCTCCCGCCCTGAGACATTGCCACCCCCACCCCACCCCTCCCCCGTCCAGGGTGAGGGTGTCATCATGCCGCCTTTTCGTGGTTGCAAGCCGTTATCCTGAACAGGAAAGGGGGCCAGGGGTTGCGAACCACCGGCCCCCTCTCCCGCGTCTAGCCGGCCAATTCCGGGGCCACCAGGAGGCGGGCGCTCCCCTGCCAGACGTTGGTCTTGAGGGTGGAGCCGCCGGAGAGGTAGCGGTTCTCCAGAAGTTCCCGGGCGGCGGCCTCCAGGGAAGGAGGCACCACCAGAAGATCGGGCCGGATCCGCAAGGGCCGGCCGTCGGCGTTTCTGAGGCTCATCATGGCGGTCCGGGCCGCGGCGTAGTTGGTGGGGTTGAGGGTCTGACGGCTGCCGTAGGCCAGCTGCCAGAGGCCATAGGCGCAGGTGTAGCGGGCGTCCACCCCGAAGCGGTAGGCCCGGCGCATGAACACGGCTTCGTCATCCTTGGCGTCCATGCGGGTGATCTGCACCGGCTGGCGGAGCTGGTAGATGAAGGGCTTGATGGAGCGCCGGGTGTCCAGCAGGAACCAGGGGGTGCCGTCGCCGCCGCCGTCGTTGGAGGCCGTGGTCTCCCCCACGGGGTGGTCCGGGGCGAAGAAGGGGCGGCCGTCGAAGCAGGTCTCCTCCCAGCCCCGGAGCATCAGGTCGGCGATGAGGCGGTCCGGATGGCTGCGGGCCTCCTCGGCCAAGGCGGCGACGATGGGCGTGTAGAGGCCGATCTGGTCGTCTTTGAGGTCGTTGCGGTCCACCTCGATGGTGGCCTCCCAGTCCTTGGTGGCGATCTGGTAGGATTTGCCGGCCAGGGAGCGCACCACCCGGTCGCCGATCCACTCCCGCACCATGGGGAAGTCCAGCATGAATTTGTAGTCCATGATCCTGGTCTTGGCCGGGACGGTCATGGCCACCTGGGGGTGCCAGACCTCGGCGGCGTTGAAGGCCTGATGGAACACGGTGGAGAAACCCACGTAGAGATCGCTGATGGCCTGCGCATCAATGATCATGTCCGCCTCCTGATAGGTTGTATTTGCCCGGGAACCGGGCATCAGGTTCTTTAAGACTCACCTTTGTCCCTGCCGGCCCGTAGCGGGCGGAAGGGACCAGGAACCTCCCCGCACGGGGAGGGCAACAATGAACTGGAAAAACCCCCCGGGATTTTAGAGGAGCGCCTCGGCCTGCAGCCGGGCCCGCTGGGCCTTGAAGGCCTCCGGGGAGATGCCCAGACTGCGGCAGATGAGGAGCTGGCGGGGAGTAAGGTCCGCCTCGCCGGGAGAGGGACGCTCCGGGGTGTCCGGCGGAAATTTGAACCGCTGGCCGATGGGCACCTGGGGCAGGGCGTTTTTGATGTAGCTGCGGAAGGCCTCCAGGTCGTGGCGGGCGAAGATCCGGGCGCTTTCCTCCTGGCAGGGCTGGATCTTGCCGGAGGCCAGGGCGGCCTCCACCTCGGCCTCGATCTCCTGTTCCCGCATCCGGGCCTGGAGGGCCTCCATCTCCAGGCGGGTGCGGCTGAGCTGTTCCAGATTGTCCTTGAGGGCCAGAAGGGTGCCACGGATGCGGGAGGGGCCGGCCTCGGGCTCCAGGCCCAGGAGGGCCGCCACCTCGCCCCAGGGGTCATTGCTGTCCGAGGGCGGGGGAGAGGCGGCCGGCCCGGTCCGGAGCCGGGCCACCAGGGGGTCCAGGCCGTTGATGGCCGGGGTGTTGGTGAGGGCCACCTGGAGGAGGGCCAGGGGCCGGCGGGTCTTTTCCTCGAGATGCAGGACCGGGGAGAAGTAGCGGTATTCCCGGGCGGCGATGTGGTCCCGGGCGGTGTCGGTCCACTGCACCCGGGCCCAGAGGCCGTCCTCCCGGGCGTCGAGCTCCTTAATCCAGCCGGCGGCGGGGGCTTTCTGGCCGGTGAGGCTCTGGTGCTCGTAGTCCACCACCAGGTCCAGGCCCCGCGCCTCGAAGTGGGCCACCATGGCGGTGAGGGCCGCGTCGTCCACCCGCAGGGGCTCCCGGCCGTCGCCCAGGGGCACCTCGCCCTTGGGCAGGAGCCGGATCCAGCCGGGGACCTGGCCGTCCTTGGTCTCCAGCACCGTCAGCACGGTGGCCTGGCAGGCAGGCGCCGGGCCGGGGCTAACGACCCCAAGAGTCCCGCCGTCACAGGGATGCAGATGATTCATGACGTTCCCCCTCACGTGGATTTCCGGGGCCTGATCCGGCCCCGCACTTGAGGGGGAAGCATAGCCGATCCGGGGAAAAACTCCAGCACGCCTGGGACGGCTGACTCCGGAAGGGCGGGGAGATTCCCTTTTGACGGCGGAGGCGGTTTATGGGAGAATGCCGGCGAGGTGGGACATGAGAGGTATATGGGACAGATGAGCCGGTGTCTGGTGGCCGGACTGGCGGTTTTCCTGATCCTCCTGGGCAACGTTGCGCCTGGGGGCGCCGCGCTGCAGCAGGGGAGACCCACCATCAGTGTGCGGGAGGCCCGGTTCGGGGCCAAGGGCGACGGGGTCACCGACGACACCGCGGCCATCCAGCGGGCGGTGGACTGGCTCTATGCCCGGGAGGGCGGGAAGATCCTTTTCCCTCCGGGCACCTACATCGTCACCTCCGTGAACATCCGGGAGGGGATCACCTATGAAGGCTACGGCGCCACCATCAAGAGGCCGGAGCACCTGACGGACAAAATCGGCCAGAAGGCGGCCCACTGGGTGCGGACCTTCACCACCCAGAAATACAAATATTGCGGCCAAAGCGACTCCCGGCCGCTGATCATCAGGGGCCTCACCTTTGACGGCAGCAGCCAGACCCAAGGGCCATACAAAAAATACGAACTGGAACACGCGGCTCTGGTGTTCCTCACCGGCGACAAGAAATGTCCGGGGCGTCTTACTGCTGTGGTGGAGGACTGTGTCTTCAAAAATGCTGTGGCGGACGGCCTCAGTGTCTATGTGAATGTCAAGGTGACGATGCGCAACTGCCTGGCGGAGAACTGCTTCCGGGGCGGTTTTGTCCTCACCGGCGGCCACTCCGTGGCCGAGGTCACGAACCTTACCACCCGGGGAAAGATTGATCCCACCGGCATCGATGTGGAGGTGGACGGCGCGGGGTTTGGCAACAGTTACAAGGTGGAGGTGTATCTGGAAAACCTGACGCTGGAGGACGGCGATTTTGACGTGGGGGTCAAGGACGGCTCAGTGGTATTGGGTAAGAATATTTTCGCTGAAGCCCCTTTCAATTTAGTAGCGCCTAGGTCCAGGATACTTTTGCGGGACTGTCGCTTCGGGATAGGGCCCGACAACCATCTGTATTTCCCCCAGGAGGTCAGCTTTGAGGGCTGCGAGTTCTTTGTTTCCTCCCGGGTGCCCGACAAACCTTATCAGCAGCACAGCGCCGCGCCCAAGATCGTCTGGACCACCAAGTACTACAAGGGGGAGAATCAGAAGGTCACCTTCCGGGAGTGCCGTTTTGTCCTGCCCCCGGGTTACCGGAAAAATCCGGCGGCCAGATATTATGGCCTCTTGACCACCTGGGACGATGTGGATTATCACAACCGACTGGAGATGGAGGGTGGCGCCATCCAGGGGGATTTTGACGTGGGTTTAGGGATGGTACACAGGGGAGGCCGCTGGCGCCTGAAAAATCTGTCCATTGAGGCCGCGCTGCCCCTGGCCCTCACCGGCTTTGCCGATTCACTAGGGCGCTCGTTCTTTGATATCGTTGTCGAGGGTCTCAAGGTGAAAAGTTCCAGGTATATCCACCTCACCGGCTACCCGCAGGCCAACGACAACGGGCTGGAGCACCGGAATGTGGTCATACCGGCCAAGGCCAACATCATCACCTCCACCCACGGCCTGGAGGGGAACCGCTATGCGGGCAATCGCCTCATCATAGGTCCCGAGCCGCCCACCGCCGCCACCCACGGCCTGCCGGGGGATGTCTTTGAACAGGAGGGGACCGGGAAACGGTGGCGCTGTGTCCGGCCCGGTTATCTGAAAAGCCGGGATGGCACGGAGAGGCTGGTGGAGGCCCGCTGGGAGGAAATGCCGGCCTCCCGCTGACAATCGGGGGAGTGGTCAGGCCCGAGGTTTCTCCGCCAGGAGGCGCTCAATCTCCTCCACGTACCTTTGAATGACGATCCTTTCGTCAAACTCTCGCTCCGCCTTCAGTCTGCCGTAGCGCCCCATCTCCCTTCGGGCCTCAGGGCCGATTTCGATCATTTTCACCATGGCGGCGGCCAGGGCATTGGCGTCCCTCACCGGCACCATGAAACCGTTTTTGCCGTCCTCGATCACCTCCCGGCACCCCACCGCGTCGGTGGTGATGACGGGTTTGCCCATTGCCATGGCCTCCAGAACCGACCGGGGCATGCCTTCCCGGTAGGAGGGGAGCACCACCACGTCGGCCTGGGCAATAAAGGGCCGCACGTCCCGCGTCTCCCGCAGCCAGCGGATCTCTCCCTGCCACTCCCAGGTCCGGACCTGCCTTTCGGGGACCACCGCCGGGTTTCCCGGGTCCAGGGCCCCCAGAACCTGGAATTCCGCATGTGGGTAGATGCTCTTCACCCGGCCGGCAGCCGCGGCGAACTCGCCGATTCCCTTGTCCCACAGCAGCCGGCCGATGAAGAGGAAAATCGGCCTGTCCTCCCTGGGGGGGGTTCCAGAGGGCTGCGGCGAATAATGTCCCAGGTCCACCCCGGACCCGGGCACCCGGCGGACCTTCGAGAATGACACCAGACGCCGGGAGAGAAAGAATTCCTGGTCATCGGGGTTCTGGAAGAAAACCGCCCGGGGGAAGAGCAAGGCCAGGCGGTAGAGGAGACATGTGAGGTGGTATAGGGGCCCCTTGTTCATCAGG
The DNA here is from genome assembly GCA_037481655.1 of Desulfobaccales bacterium. Classification (NCBI taxonomy): domain Bacteria; kingdom Pseudomonadati; phylum Thermodesulfobacteriota; class Desulfobaccia; order Desulfobaccales; species Desulfobaccales bacterium. The sequence goes on from JBBFLF010000012.1 coordinate 45,127, forward strand.
GCATAACCGCCGCCGGTCACGGTGCAAAAGGAAGGTATGCCGGCTGCCGCCGCAGCCAGGGACCCGTAAATCACCGGTTTAATGGTGTAATGAAGGACAACATCCGGCCTTCCGGAGCGATAAGAGCGGAGCAGTTCCAGAAAGAATCTGCCTTCTTCCAAGGGGTTCAGGCCGCCCCGGCGGATATGCCGGAGCGGCCGGCACACCACCCCCATCTCCCGCACCCCTTCCTCATAGCCGTCAGGGGCGGCCAGGGCCACGACCTCATTTCCCCTGGCCAGAAGGGCCTGCATCAGGCCCCGGCGAAAGTGATAAAGATTGACATAAATGCTGGATACAAAAAAGAGGGTGGCCATTAGGGTCAGGGGATAGGGTGCGCCTGTTGAGCCGTCAGCCTCAAGGGAAGCCTGGGCTTCAAAAGTTCCGGGGCAGTATTTTCCTGCCTTCTTTTCTCCAGCCAGATCATGGCATTGAGAAAGGCCAGGAGGATCCAGAATGAGCGGAACCGTATCCCATCATGGCCTATATTGTAGATAATCAAGGCCATTATAACCCAGCCGCCACTTTTTAGTGTTAATGAGTTCCAAAAATATCTTACAAACCAACTTATAAATAATAAAAAACCTATTATACCATAATTTCTGAAAATACCCATAAACATATTGTGAACTTCCATAACCATTTTACTTTTCCCAAATCCTCTTTGCAATTCTTCTCTTTCCTTTAAAAGACCAGCACCCTTTCCTGCAACAATTTCAATACCATTTAATGATTTCATGGGCTCGTATATTCTGTCTAAAATACCATCCCTACCATAGATCATTTCACTTAATGACCATTGCCTCTTAGGTCGAACTTCAATTTTTTCTTGAAAAATATATGTTGAAAAAAAATAAAAATATAAAAAGCTTATTGATGTCATAAATAGAACAATTATATTTACTTTAAATAATCTAGCTCTTGCCAATAAATAGAAACCGAAACATATTAATGCAAATATCCCCGCTCTCGACAATGAAATAAGACCGAAAACAAAAGATATTATTATAAATAAAATATTAATTATATCATATAATAATACTTTTTCATGATTATTATTTAATTCAATTAATAAAATGCCATATGAACACAAAATTACTGCAAAATAAGCAAGCTGATTAGGATTATTGAAAGACAATATAACACGACCTTCGTCGCTATATCCCTTTACTAAAAAGCACCCAAAAATGGACATTATTAAAGCAATATAAATAAAATTTAGATTTTTTCTTTTTTTTAATAAAGAAATGAATATGATTGAAAAAAAATAAAGTATAAAAAAACCATAAATGATAATTGCACTTGAAAATAAATACCATAAATCTCTTGGATATAATATATAATTTATACCATTTATTAAGCAAACCCATAGAACAAAAGGAATTAATGGTTTTATTTGCCTTAATATGTCTTCATTTATTTCATCCCGATGTGATAGCGCCCACAAAAAAATAAATAATATCGGTATATCTACTAATTGATATCCTCCAGAAGGAAAGATGTACATGGGCAATAGAAAAAACACCATGATCAAGAGAGAGCCAAGCAAATATTGCTTCTGAACCTTTATTGTGGTTTCTGAGGTTATGTATTTTCCTGAATATTGATAAAAGAGACCCATCTGATTACCTCAGCTCTTTTTATGATTTTCCTGGTCAATATATATCCGTTGCCAAAGTTCAAAATTTAGCAATAACCAGAGGTGATTATTCCATACGTTCCGGCCATTGACATGCTCCTGCCAAAGCCTTTCCACCACATTCCTATTAAAAAAACCCCGCTGGAGTGTCTTGTCGTCCATTAACACTTCGAAAGCAAAAGATTTCAATTTGCCTCGAAACCAAGGGTCGGTGGGAACTGCAAACCCATGCTTAGGCTTCTTGAGGACTGACTTCGGCAGCAGACCCTTTACTGCACGCTTAATTATTTTTTTAGTACTTATTCCTTGAATTTTATAATAACCAGGTATCTGAAATGCCATTTCAACCAAACGGTGGTCTAATAGCGGGAGTCGAGCTTCCAAACTACAGGCCATGGTGGCTTTGTCAACTTTTTCCATGTATGTGTCAGGCAGCCATGTTTTCAGATCAATGTATAGAAGTCTATTTAAATTGTCATTAGTACATATTTTATCCGATTTTTTAAAATAATGCGGATAAATCCAGACGGGGTCATAGTCATTAAGCTCTTCCCAAAAATGTGAAGTAAAAAGTTCTGCTTGCATATCTTTTGAGAATATTTGCAGCCAAGAAGCATATCTTGCGGCTGGGTCAATAATAGGCAGTGTTTTAAATATGGTTTTGAGCCGCCGGAACCGGGGTATCTTATTAATAATACTTGGAATAACCTTGCCAATTAGCCAGTTTGGCAATTTTTGATAGGTACTTGCAAAACGATCTGCCACATATCTACGGTAGCCTCCAAAAAGTTCGTCTCCACCATCCCCGGCCAAAACCACTTTCACATGTTCTCGGGCAAAACAACTAAGGATAAATATGGGAAAGCCAGCCGCGTCACCGAAAGGCTCATCATAGTGGTAAATCAGTTTTGATAAAAGGTTAACCAGGTCGAGGTCGTTGACTTTAAGTTCATAATGCTCGGTCCCCAAGTGGTTTGCTACCCTGCGTGCATCGGCTAATTCGTTATAGGCCCCGCCCACGTCAAAGCCTAAGGAAAAGGTCTTTACCGGGCCCGAGCCATGACGTTTCATCAAAGCGACGACCGCGCTGGAATCCACTCCCCCGCTTAAAAATGCACCTACCGGGACATCAGCAATCATGCGCCGGCGCACCGAATCATCCAGCAGATTTAAGATATGTTCACTGTATTCCTGTTCGGAAAGCTGCGCCCCTACGGGTAACTGCGGATTGTCCCCCACATCCCAGTAAGATGTGATCCTAAAATGCTCTTTAGACACTGATAAATAATGGCCGGGTAATAATTTATAAATATTTTTTAAAATAGTCTCCGGGGCAACTGCATGCCCAAAAGCAAGGAAATTGGCTAGGCCTCTCAGGTTTAGCTGACGGAGAACTTCAGATGTAGCTAGAATCGCTTTTATTTCAGAAGCAAAAATTATTTTTTCTTTATCATGATAATAATATAAAGGTTTTTCCCCAATTCGGTCCCGAGCAAGGAAAAGAGTCCTTTCTCTATTGTCCCAGATGGCGAAAGCAAACATCCCGTTAAATCTGCATAAACATTTGGGGCCCCACTCCTCGAAAGAATGTAAGACAACCTCAGTATCACTTTTGCTTTTAAATTTATGGCCGCGCGACTCGAGTTCTGGACGCAAGTCCATAAAATTATAAAGTTCCCCATTATATACTATACAAGTGGTGCCATCCTCATTCCATATTGGTTGCTGACCCCCAGCAAGATCTATGATACTTAAGCGCCGAATACCAAGAAAAATGCCGTTTTCTGACCAAAAACCTTTTTCATCCGGGCCTCGATGCTTTAGATAATCCAAGGCATCTTCTAAATTGTAATTCACCTTCTCTTCAGCAAAATTAATATATCCAAAGATGCCACACATATATTCCCTCTTATTTTCTTGCGATCTCCTTTTAAAAAGAAAAATATATAATAATATTCAATTGTTTGTTAAGCAATAAATTATCCAATCTTGACCTCGGTTAAAATGGTCATCCTTTTCAATTTTTTTACAACGCAGAGAAAGAAGATTCTTTCCTAAAAGAGACAGAATAATCCAATAAATCCATTTGCCGCCAATCATGAGAGGGTATGCGAGGACCGTATGAACAGGAGTGTGGCTGTCGACCATTCAGACAGGCACCATAGCCATAGCCGCCAAACGCATTACCAAACCGCAAAAGCGGAAGACTTAGCTGTGCACTATATCATAGGGGCCGTTTTCCTTCGAGATCCGCAAAAATTTCGGGCGAGGATCAAGGGGCGGGAATGCTGGAAACATGGCATAATGCGGCTTCCCAGGGCCTGCACTTCCTGATCGTAGAAACATTCCTCCTCTGTATGGGTCAGAATATCTACCCGGAAGCGTTCCCTTTTCAGACACCGCAGAACCTGAACCAGCCAGGTTTCGATGCCGCCCACGCCCATGGTGCCCACAACCTGAAGCTCACAGATAGGTTTTTTTTCATTTACAATTTAGCAAAAACGTAAATAACAAATCCCTTACCATGATTCTCGCGCCCAATTCATAACGATGATAAAAACCTTTAATATAAAACCTGATAATATTTATAATTTTATTTTTTAAGGATGATTTAATCATGTTTTCAATTAAAGCAATCTTGTTATTTATATCTATATAAACATTATATTTATAATTTTTTTTATAGCAATTAATTGCAAAAAGCCATTTATTATATCTCGAATTATAAAATTTTTCTATATTTTTTTTATTAATACATTTTAATATTTTTTTTAGATTATTTTCCATTGGCTTATGATGCGTTGTCTGCCCTGGGTGAATTCTATATTTTATTAAGGGCTTATCAATAAAAAATGGCGGATAATTTAATATTGAAATAAAAGGAATCCATTGGTCATATGCCCATCCTGATGGAATTGGGAACGCTATAGAAATAAGTGCATTATTTATAACTAAACAATTACCCTGAAATGACATATCTTTTAAAAAATAAAGATAATTTTTTTGAAAATCAGGGGTAGCCTTTTTGTAATGGTCCCACATTCGATAAAATGTTTTATCAAAATTTTCATTACAGACATAATTATCATGAAAACACAATGAAATATCAGGATTTTTTCTAAAAGCTTCCTCAACCAATTGTAACTTTTCCAGCAGCCAAACGTCGTCCTGGTCGGAGAAGGCGATGAGTTCGCCGGAGCACATGAGGGCGGCCTTTTCGAAGTTCTTGGAGAAGCCCAGGCGCTGGGGGTTTCGATAAATCCTGACCGGGAAGGGGGCTTTTTGGGCGAAGGCTTCCAGGATCTCTAGGGTGCGGTCTGTGGAGCCGTCGTCGCATACCACCAGCTCATCCGGAAGCCGGGTCTGCCACAGGAAGCTGTCCAGCTGCTCCTGCAAAAACCGCTCCCCATTATAGGTGGTCATTGCAATCGATATTTTCATTTTTCGATTTTTATTGTGTTTTATATAAAATATTCTAAAATACTTTTTTTATTTTTAAAGCTTTTTTTAAAGGTTTAATGACGTTTTTATTTTTTGGGTTAATCTTTAAAGCCAAATAATAAAATTTTACTGCTTTTTTGAAATAGTTACAATATATCAATGCCTCGCCAATCATTACAAAATTATTACTAATACATTCCCTGCTTTTTATAATATCACTAAAATATTTTAGAAAAAAATTTATCCTGGCAATTAATAGCGCTTTTTTGTTGTCTGTAATTGAAGCTTTAGTGTAATAATATAAAACCAATGGGTCTCTTATATGAAAAAATTTATAGTTCTTTGACAATCTTACAAAAAATTCATAATCAATTAATCTCGGAAAATTATTATCGAAATATCCTATTTTCGAGAAAACCTCTCTTCTTATTATTGCTGTTGCCAGCCCTATTCCTGCCAAATAATCATTTAAGGCTTTATTATATATTATCCCATCTTCTGGCATAATATGAGGACTTGAAAAATAATATTTTTTTTTATTATGAATGCGCCACATATCTGTATATATCATTCCAACATCGAGGGATAAATTTTGAAATATATCTATCTGTTTTCTTAACTTATCAGGATGCCATTCATCATCGCTATCCTGGAAGGCAATGTATTCTCCTTTGGCTGCTATAACTCCGGTATTTCTGGCGGCCGCAGCTCCTTTATTAATTGAGTGTTTTATATATTTAATTTGCGTCGAATTCAAATTCATTATCAGTTTTTCAGTATTGTCAGTGGAGCCATCATCTACGATTATGATTTCAAAATTCCTATATGTCTGATGCAGCACGCTATTAACAGAGCGAAGAATGGTATGGGAACGATTATAAGTTGGAATTATTATACTAACCAAGGGGTTCTCATTAGCCATTGCTATCTATTTTTTCTTCTTTTTTATAAAAACCGATGGTATGAAAACTAAAACACTCGGCAGGTTTTTTTTATAATAAACCCAGTATCCTTCAATTTATCTATTTTAAATATTCTATTTTAGGATTAAAAAATATACCAGAAAAAAGACCCAAATAAATTATCTTAAATTTATAATAATGATATTTTTTAAATTTAAACAAATTTTTTGTTAATATAATTATATTCTTCATAAAATATATAAATGATTTCATAATACCATTATGCTTTTTATAAATATAAAACCTATTTCTATAAGCATAGTAATATAAATTAATTCTATTTTGGTCATCTTCATATTCAAGACTAATTATCTTTTGATTTTTTCTTTTGTGAATTGCGACACTTGAACCTATTAGATATCCTGGATAACGTTCAGAAATTCTATTAGTATATTCTGTATCATCTCCCCAAATAAAGAAATCTTTAATAGGAAGGCCTACAGATTTAATAATATTTCTATGAATTAATAATGATCCAAATGTAGCTTCTCTAATTCTAACAATTCCATGTTCTAAATAAACGTTCCATTGTGGATAACCATTACTTCCTGGTCTTAAATCAATTTGGGGCAAATTCATAGTCTGGCCGTCAATACCGAATATATTGCTGAATAAAAACCCCACCTCCGGTGGTAAAATATTTAGTGATGATATTAAACATTCCAAAGCTCTGCTATCTACAATAACATCATCATCCATTAACCATATCCAATCAAACCCTTTTTCATAACCGATTTTAACTCCGTAATGGAATCCGCCGGCACCGCCGGTATTTTCTGGCAAACGAATGTAATCAATAATGGGATTAGATAAATAGCCCAATCCCTCCAAATAGTCTGGGGTACCATCGGTTGAAGCATTGTCGATCAGTATGATGGAATCCAAAGGCATAGTCTGGGCAAGGAGGGCATCCAAACATTCCCTTAATAGTTCCTTACGGTTGTAAGTGACCACAACAGCAGCAATTTTAAAATTATCGATCATGAGGAGATCCAAAATCAATTTTGATCTCAAGACCTGAGGAGAAGAGAAACTGTCTCCAATCCTTGTCTGATGGATTCTGTAATCCCCTGATTAGTCCAGCGGGCAAACCTTCCAGCCTGGTATATACTATGGGAGGCATTGAGTTCAAAGGACTCCTCCCGCCAGGAGGAATTAGGGCGAGACCAGGTGTAGGCGATGGGAATCCAGGTGGAGTCCATCACCTCAGTTTCTTCGATAAATCCCCAGGACTGCAATTCCTTCACGACTGCCGCCTCATAGGCCTTCACCCCGCCGGCCTCGGGTTTTTCGCCACCCCGGAAGGACCGCTCCACATAGATACTCACCCGGTTGTGCTTATCCCGGCAGGAAATCGGCAGGAAGGAGGCATCCACATTGCTGTAAAAGCCGACCCGATGAAAACCGGAGCGGCTCCGGGGGATATACAGCCAATGTTCCTTAGGACATCTCGGGCCACACATTGCGCCGATATTCACCACCAAAACCGAGGTATAAGGATCGGCCGGTACAAGGGGGTCCAGTCCGGTAATTTCCATCATCTGGTTGAGGGGCAAGGTGGAAATTATTTTATCATAGCCGATTTTTGTGCCGTCGTCAAATTGCACCTCCTTTTCAATCACATTAATTTTAACGACTTTCTTTCCATAATTTATGTGACATTTTGCCGCCATGCGGAACACAAGATCATTCAGCCCTTTTTCCGGATAAAGGAAAGATGCATTATACCCCACCACGGGGGTTTTCTCCTGGGCTCCTTTGATGATCAGATTCTTGTCCACTGGCGATTTATACATGTCCTGGGGGGCTATCTGATCATGCAGGCCTGCACAGTAGAGTTCATGGAAAGGGCCGAAAAAGAGGTCATACAAGGTAGTGCCGAAATTGGCCCGGAGCCAGTCAGCCAGGGTGGAAACAGGCTGATATCCCCCCTGTAGGATATCGTCCAATGCTTTACCGGCCACGTCAGGCGGCAGGGAAGAGAGATGATTCTGAATGGGATAGGGAACATAGAGATCGCGGTCAGGAAAATAAACCGCCGATAAACGCTCATAGTTTTTCAGCCGGGCAAAAGACCGGATGAATTCCAGCGTGTCCTGTTCCCTCCCCCAGATCCAGTGCCCGCCACCGATTTCGAAGCGGTAAGCTTCCCCATCCGCCGGCGGCTCATTATACCTTTGGGGATCACCAGGCCTCATGTAGTAGGAGGAACAGATGCCGCCCGGAGACGCTTCGGCCTCATAGATCGGCCAGCCGGAGACCACCCCTGCCGCCAGACCGGTGACGCCGCCCCCCAGGATGATATTTTTTCCAGACAAAGTATTTCTCCGTCAGGAGGTGAGCGGGAGTCTTGCAAAAAAGGGATTCAAATTATACCGCGAAAGCGCAACAAACATGGCCGCAGTGACAAATATCTCGCTGACCAGAAAAGCCGTGGCCATGCCCACCTGCTGCCAGAAAGGGATCAGGACAAAAGCCAGGGAGAGGTTTATCAGACCGGCCGCAAAGAGTATGCCAGTGAACAACCTGTCCTTGCCAAAGGGAAGCATGGTCTGAATTCCCAGAACATTGCTGATAGCCACAAGAAAGGGGATCAAGGCCAAAACCCTTATCACCTGGACAGTGGGGCCGTAATTTTTCCCCAAAAGGATATTCACTATCAAAGGCGCAGCTGCCAGAAGGAAGGCCGACAGACAGAAGCCGATGGCCCCATTCACGCATAACATGACCCTGCCCCACTTCAAGGCCTGACAGGTGGATTCGGCAGCCAGTTTGGCAAACCGGGGATAGGCAGCCTGGGACAATGGTCTTATCAGACCGAGGAGGCTCAGGACAATTTTTTCCCCGGCGCTGTAGTAGCCCACCACCACCGGGCTGGTGAGCATGCCCAGGATGAAGGCGTTCCCCACAGTGTACAGGCTGATGGAGGCGGTGGAAAGAAAAAGAACCCAGCCTTCCCTGAGGGCCTGCCAGATCTCCTGAAAGGATGGGAGAGTCAGCTTGAGCGAGAACAAACGCAGGGACCACATGAAACCGACAATGCCAGCGAGTATGGAACCAAGGCTGGACAAGGCGGCATACAAGAGGTAATCTTCCGGTCTTCTGATCAAGGCGAAGATGGCAATGACAACCAGTAATCGTATACTCAAATTTATCACCGAGATGTAAACCATTCGTTCCATCCCCTGGTAAAGCCAGCCAGGGAAAAGGACATGGCCGAAAGTAGTCAGATAAATGATCAATAAAAGGTTTTTATGTTCCTTAAGCGCCGGTACAATAAAGATGCAAACAAGTAATACAATGAAACCTGACGAACAAAGGAGAAGCTTGGCACCCCATACACCGGCGGCAATACGTCCAAGGGCGGCGGGGTCATCCCGACAGACGGAGATTTTCCTGGTAGCCGAGAACCCAAAACCATATTCCACAAACACTGAGAAATAACCCAGAAAACTCTGCCCGAAGGCCACCAGGCCGTAGCCATACGGAGTCAATACCCGGACCACATATGGAACCGTGATGAGCGGCAACAGGTAATTCGCAAAATGAATAATATACAAAGAGGCGGCATTCTGGGCCACTTTGTTATTTAACAATTTATTAAAATAAGGTTTGAAAATCATATAAATGATCAACGACTAATGCCTAATAAGGAATGAATTCGGCAACAATACTATGTAAATAATGCGCAAACCCCGCCAGGCGGGCCTGGGCGGTGGGGACGTCCGGGGCGGCCGGGGTGATGAGGCGGATGAGGGCCCCGTCGGTGCGCCGGCGGGTCAGGCCGTCCCAGGCCATGTAGAACTTGTTCCAGTACTCGCTGGTGAGCCAGCGGCCCCGCTGCAGATACCAGTAAAATACCACAATGCGGGTGCCCAGCTGCTCCGCCAGAAGATAGTTCACCGGCCGGCCGGGGGCCAGCTCGTAGGTGCCGCTCTCCAGGAAGCGCCAGCCCGAGGCGATGAGGCACCCCTTGGGGGAATGGACAAACCCCCCCGCCTTTTTCTGGGTCTCGTAGTAGGCGATCCACAGGTTGACGGTGCCGTGCCCGGGGTTGACGTAATCCACGTTCAGGTGGGCGTGGGACTGGGTGAGGCGGACCATCTCGGGATCCACGGGGGTGATTTTACCCTGCCAGGGGCCGAGCTGCAAGGGGAAATGCTCAAAGCCCTGCTTCAGGGGGACCCGCACGGCCTGGGCGGCCCGCTGCACCACCGGGAAGGAGACCAGGAGCAACGCCAGGGCCGCGGCCAGGGGCAGGAGAGCCGGCCTGTCCGGGGGCCGGGCGGGGTCGGGGGCCTCCCCAGCGGCCGCCGGCAAGGGAGGGCGGGGGCCGGCGGCTGCCGGCGAGGGCGGCACCTCAGGGCTCTTCGGTGCGGCAGGGCTCAGGTAATTGAGCAGGGCATTGAGGCCGGCCAGGGCCAGGAGGCAGAAGAGAAAGATGAGCCAGCCGGAAAAGCCGTGCCAGAAGCCGGTAAGCAGGGCCGGATACAGGGCCATGGCGGCCACCCTCAGGGCATTGGCCAGGATGGCCAGGGGCACCAGGCTGGCCAGGAGAATGACCGCCTTCCAGAGGCGGCGCTGCCAGAAGTAGCAGAAGATCAGGCCCAGGGCCAGGAGGGGCAGGATATAGCGCAGGCCGGAGCAGGCCTTGACGATCTGGAGCTGGCGCATCCCCAGGTCCAGGATATTGCCTTGCTGGAAGACCGGCACGCCCAGGAGATGGAGAAAAACAGCGGCCAGCCGGGAGGAGATAAGCTGCAGGGGGAGGGTGAGCCTGTTGGTGATGAGCTCCGGCAACGGCAGCATAAGGAGGAGAAGAAGCAGAGGGAAGGCCAGGAGGCGCAGAAGCCTGGGCCCTCCCATCAGGGTGACCAGGCCGGCCAGGGAGACCACGAAGGAGACCCGGGTGGTGTAGAGCTCGGCGGCCAGCTCGGCGGCCACGTACAGGAAGAGGCCGACGGCCAGCAGGGGGAGGCCCCACCAGGAGGGGCGGGGGGCCAGCTCCCGGATGCGGGGCCTTTTGAGATAAACGATGTAGGCGCTCACCAAGGGAAAGAGGAGACCGTAAGAGTAGTCGTCGCTTTGTAACAAAGAGTTGATTAACCTGATAAGGACAGAACCGTAGAGGTAGCTGACACCCAGAAATAATAAAGATGCCGCCAGCCAGGTTGAGATAATAATATTATCTCTTTTTTCAGCTTTTTGGGCTAACATTGCACAACTTGGCAATCATATCATGACGCTTAATGACACGGGCTGGAACTCCCACAGCAGTACAATAAGGTGGAATATTATGAATAACAACGGTTCCAGCACCAATTATTGAATAAGCTCCTATTGTTTTCCCAGGTATCACCACTGCTCCAGTTCCTAAAAATGCTCCTTCTTCTACTGTTACATTTCCAGCAAGATTACACCCAGGAGATATCTGAGCAAAATCATGGATTATATTATCATGATCAATAGTCGCTCCTGTATTAATAATAACGCAAGAACCTAATTTTGTGCTGGAATTTATTATTGCCCCGGGAGCGATAAAATTACCACAACCCATTTCTACATTTGATGATATAATAGCAGAAGGGTGAATAGCATTAACAAACAAACCTTTTATTTCTTTATCATTGATATTTTTTAATAGCTTTTCATAAATCTTACATCTTTCATAATTATTTCCTATGGCAATTATAATCTTGATATTTTTTTGGGATATCAGCTTTAGTACATCTTCTATTGTTCCTAAGACAGGTATTCCATTTATTTTATTTCCGAGTATTTTGAAATTATCATCAAAATACCCAATAATAGGCCAACCACTGGCCTGTAGTATATCTAGACATACCTTACCATGACCAGAGGCTCCTATAATAGCCACTCTATTTTTTTGATATCCATTGTATTTATTTGTAAATCTGTAAATTGGAAAAAATTCTTTGTAATATTTTTTAATATGCGATTCCTTTATTGAAAGGATATTATATGTTTTTGTATTTGGTATTATATGCCCAGTAAAATATTCTTTTTTATTTAAGGAAAAAGAAGATTTAAAATAAAATAAGCTATCATTAATATCCACACCACCACCAAGATTTAATGAACTGAATTTATTCCGCTGAAACCATAGAGAACTTTCATAAATCAAAAGATTATTAGGTGAAAAATGTTTGTAATCTTCATTGGAACCAGAAAGAAAATAATGACCAAAATCACGTGCAAAAAGAAAAAGGGAAGAAGCAATTATCCGATCATCCAAAAGGGCATGGACCAAAATGGCCTGGCCCTGGAACAATTTGACCAAATGGTCAAACCAGGGGCGGGAAAAGTAATAGTATTCCCGGGCCCCCACCCTCTGCATGGTATCGATATAAAGGCGGTGGAAAGTGTCCAAGTGCTCGAAGTTTTCATCCACCAGAATCTTGACGCCGTGCTTCTGGGCCTTGCGGATTTTGTTGCGGCAGCTGGGGGACATACCCTTCCAGATGGCCTCGGGGCCCTGGGTGAGGTCCATGACCACCACGGGGCTCTGGCGGAAGGCGGGGATGAAGGGGCGGCAGTAGTCAAAGTTGCCCAGCAGGGGGTGGAAGCGCACCAGCTCGCTCACCACCTGGCGCTCCCGGCAGTAATCCCGCCAGGCCCGGAAAAAGCCGGTCATGTCCATTCCCGGATGGCTGGCCAGATAACCGCCATAGCCATAGGGGTTGATGATGTCGGTCCACTCCGGATCCACGTCCCGGAACTGGGGAATATCCCGGATGAACCGCAGATGAAAGGGATAAATGACAAAGCGGTCCGGCGTCTCGTAATAGACGAAACACAGGGCCCGGCCGTCGCCATGGAGCTCAAAGAGATAGGCCCACTCGGGGAGATAGAAGACGTCAATCTTCTCCGGGGGGAAGCGATGATAGAGCTCCCGCCATTTCTCCCGCTCGGCGGGATGATCGTAGCTCAGGACCTCCCAGCGGGGATAACCGCTCACCCCAGGACCTCCCGCATGACGGTGATGATGTGCTCCACCTCCGGATCCCCGAGGTGGCTGTAAAGGGGCAGGGCCAGGCCCTGGGCGGCGGCGGCTTCGGTCACGGGGAGCTTCCCCCGCCAGGCCGCTCCCAGCTCCCGGTAGACCTCCTGGAGATGGAGGGCCGGGTAAAAATACTTCTTGGCCTGGATGCCCCGCTGCTGCAGGGCCTCATAGACCTCCTCGCGGCTTCGGCGGGCCCGGGTGCCGTCGATGAAGAGGGTGAAGTAATTATACGACGACTGGCACCGGGAAGGAACCTCCTGGAAGCCCACCCCGGGAAGACCCTCCAACCCCTCCCGGTAGCGGCACACCAGGGCCTGGCGGCGCTGCAAAAACTCCTCCAGGAGGGCCAGGCTGTGGCGGGCCACGATGGCATTGATCTCCGGCACTCGGGCGGAGAGGCCCAGCCAGGCGATGTCCCCGCCGTCGGGGGTCTTGCCGTAATCCCGCATCTGGCGCAGTCGGGCGGCCAGCTCCGCGTCGTGGGTGGTGATGAGCCCCCCTTCCATGGCGCTCACCACCTTGGTGGGGCTTAAGGAAAAGACTTCGGCGGTGCCGAAGACCCCGGCAGAGCGCCAGGTCCCATCCCCCATCCGGTAGCGGGACCCCAGCCCCTGGGCCGAATCATAGACCACCGGCAGCCCATGTTTCTCGCTCAGGGCGGCAAAGGCCTCGTAGTCCGGCGGGCAGCCGAAGACGTTCACCGGCATGAGGGCGCAGGTTCGCGGGGTGATGGCCGCCTCGGCGGCTGCCGGGTCCAGGGTATAGGTGCCCTGGCTGATGTCGGCAAAGACCGGGGTGAGGCCGTTCCAGACCGCGGCGTGGGCGGTGGCGGTCCAGGTGAAGGCGGGCATGATGACCTCGCCGGTGAGGCTGAGGGCTCGGAGCACCAGCATGAGGCCGGCGGTGCAGGACTGCACCATGACCGCATGGGGGACCCCCAGCTTCTCCTCCACCGCCTCCTCAAAGCGGCGGGTGAAGGGCCCGGTGGTCACCTGGCGGCTCTCCCAGGCCTGGCGGAATTCGGCCACCACGGCCTCAAAGTCCGGCAGGGTGGGCTGGGTGATGGGGATGACAGGGGTCTTAGTGGTCATCGTTCCTTTATGGCGGGAGGTGCTATGCTTTCCCGCCCTGCTTTCTTTTTTGCTGAGGGGAGGGACGGGGGCCTCGCTCCTGGGCCCTCTCCCGGCGCCTTAGGAGGGCGAGCCCAGGAACTCCTCGCTTCCCACCCGGCCGGGCTGGTCCACCCCCTCCCGGCTGAGGACCTTGAGGACCGTGAGGGCCAGGATCTTGAGGTCCAGCTTCAGGGACATATTATCCACGTACCAGACGTCCAGGGCAAACTTGTCCTCCCAGGTGAGGGCGTTTCTGCCGTTCACCTGGGCCCAGCCGGTGATGCCGGGCTTCACCTCGTGGCGGCGCCACTGCTCCGGGGAATACCGGGGCAGATAGCGCATGAGGAGCGGCCGGGGGCCCACCAGGCTCATTTCGCCTTTGAGCACATTGAGGAGCTCCGGGAGCTCATCCAGTGACAAGGCCCTCAGGGCCCGGCCCAGGGGGGTCAAGCGCACCTCGTTGGGGAGCAGGTTCCCCTGGGCGTCCCGCTCCTCGGTCATGGTGCGGAATTTGATGAGCTCAAAGGGCTCGCCCCCCAGCCCCGGCCGCACCTGGCGGAAGAAGATGGGCCGCCCCAGATCCCGCCAGACCAGCAGGGCAATGAGGCCCAGCAGCGGCGCCAGGATCACCAGTCCCAGACCGGCGCCGGCCACATCCAGGGCCCGCTTCCACAAGGGGTGGCGCCCCGGCATCAGGGCCGCCCTCCGGACACCGGGGTATAGGTGGGCACCAGGATCCGGAAGCGGGTAAGGACTCCGGGGACATCCCGGCGGCGCACCAGGGCCTCCAGCTCGGCCAGGCCCGCCTCCCACACCCCCGGGGGATCCGGCGCCCGGGTGGCCCGGAGGATCAGGGGATGCTCCGTGGGCTGAGGGGTCTCGTCGGTATTGAAGAGCTCCTCATAGAGCTTCTCCCCCGGTCTTAAGCCGGTATACACAATCTCAATGTCCTTGCCCGGGGTTTTGCCGGCCAGAAGCACGAGTTTTTCCGCCAGCTCCCGGATCTTCACCGGCCGGCCCATGTTCAGCACGAAGACATCGCCGCCCCGGCCCATGGCCGCGGCCTGGAGCACCAGCTGCACCGCCTCGGGGATGGTCATGAAGAAGCGCTCAATCTCCGGGTGGGTCACCGTCAGGGGCCCGCCATGGAGGAGCTGCTCCTGGAACAGGGGGATGACGCTGCCGGCGCTCCCCAGGACATTGCCGAAACGGGTGATGATGAGCCGGGTGGGATGGACGCCGTTCACCGACTGGACATAGCGCTCGGCAATGCACTTGGTGACCCCCATGACATTGGTGGGATTCACCGCCTTGTCGGTGGAGATGAGAACAAAGCGCTCGCTGCCGGCGGCCAGGGCGGCCTGCACCAGGTTGCGGGTCCCCAGGATGTTGTTGTAGACCGCCTCCAGGGGGGCCCGCTCCATCAGGGGCACGTGCTTGTAGGCGGCGGCGTGGAAGACCACCTGGGGGTGATGCTCCCGGAAAAGCTCCGCCAGCCCCTCCCGGTCGTTGATGCTGCCCACCAGGGCCAGAAAAGAGAGATCCGGAAAATCCCGGCGCAGGGTCATCTCCATCTGGCAGAGGCTGTTTTCCGCCCGGTCCAGGAGGATGAGGCTTTTGGGACCGAAGGCCGCCACCTGGCGGCAAATCTCCGAGCCGATGGAGCCGGCGGCGCCGGTGACCAGGACCACCTTGTCCCGGACAAGCTCCGCCACCCGCTGGGATTCAATCTCCACCGGCGGCCGGTGCAGCAGGTCCAGGAGGTCAATGTCCCGGACATCGGTGAGCCGGGCCCGGCCGGCCAGGACCTCCGGCAAGGAGGGGACCACCTTTACCCGGACGCGGGCCTCATGCGCCATCTGCATGAGCCGGGTGAGCTCCTCCTCCGGGGCCTCGGGCCAGGCCACCAGCAGTTCCTGCAACCGGTGCCGGCGGCTGAGGCTCTTAAGCTCTTTGAAGGAATGGATCACCCGGACATCATGCACCCGGCAGCCCCGGGCCTCGCCGGAGGTATCCAGGAGCGCCACCGGCAGCAGAGAGTTGGGGACCCGGAGCATCTCCCGCACCAGGGGCTCGATGACCTGCAAGGGTCCCACCACCACGGTGGGCCGGGGCGCCGGGGAGCGCCCGGAGGAGAGGAAACGCTGGCGGACATAACGCACCCCCACCCGGGAGCCCCCCACCAGGGTGATGAGGAGCAGTCCGTTCAATATGTAAACGGACAGGGGGATGCGGCCCAGCCACTGGGAGGAGAAGTAATTGACATTGCCCAGAAAGACTTGGCTGATGACGGTGGCCTCGATGATGTTGACCAGATCCTCGAAGCTGACAAAGCGCCACAGCCCGAAGAAGACGTCATAATAATAGAAGACAACGACCTGAATGATAACGGCCACCGGCAGAGTGCGGAGCATCACCCGGTGATATTCCTCGGGGATGAGGCCCTCAAACCGGAGGAGATAGGCCCCGAGGTAGGCGGTGCTCATGAAGCCCAGGTTGACCAGGATGACCAGGGGCAGCCGGAAACGCAAGGCTCCCTGAACCATCCGGTTGATCAGGGGGGAGTGCAGGGTGCGTTCCGCCAGCCAGCCTGAGGTTACCTTGCCCACCATGAAAGTGATCCTGGTCTGCCTGAGGGAAATCCTTCGTGCAAGTTGTCCATCCTAACCTCTCCCAGGAAGGCCTCCCCCTGAAAACTGGAAGATCCCTCCCCCGAGGGTCATTCCCCCTCCCGTTTGCGGCGCCAGGGGAGCCACCGGCGGCGTCGGGGGGGCGGGGCGGCGGCCTCAGAGGTCTCCGCCGGCGGCGGAGGGGAGGCCTCCGGGGTTTCCGGGCCGGGGGGCTCCGCTGACCGCAGCCTGCCGGTGAGGAGCGGCACCAGGTCGTGGCTCAGGTCCAGCACCAGGCCCTCCAGGCGGCTTAAGCGGGCAGTGAGCTCCGCCATGCGGGCGGCCAGGTGGCCGTTTCCGGCCGCCACCTCCGGCGGGGCCGCCTCCGGTTCGGGCTCCTCCGCCCCGGTCCCCTCCAGGGGCGGGTGGGCCGCGGCCACCTGCTCCACCAGGTCCGCATCCACCTGGCGGCGGCCCTCGGCAAACCCGGCCACCAGGAGGAGATCGCAGAGGGTGTTGAGGCGCCGGGGCACCCCGCCGGTGAGCTCATGGAGGCGCCTCACCGCCGCCTCGGTGAAGAGGTCCTCCGGTCCGCCGGCCACCCTGAGGCGATGGCGGATGTAGGCGGCGGTCTCCCCCGCGTCCAGGGGCTCCAGGTGATAATGCACCGTCACCCGCTGGGCCAGTTGCCGGAGTTCCGGCCGGGAGAGGAGCCGCCTGAGCCCCGGCTGGCCCACCAGGATGATCTGCAACAGCGGCTCCTTCCCCTGGGTGAGGTTGGAAAGGAGCCGCACCTCCTCCAGGGCGCCGGCCCCCAGGTTCTGGGCCTCGTCCACGATGAGCACCGCGGGCTCGCCCTGGGCCAGGGCCTGGCTGAGAAAGCGGTTCAGGGCCCCCAGTCGGGCGGCCCGCCCGGCAAACTGGCCCCGGAGCCCGAACTCGAGGAGCACCAGGTCCAAAAGCTCCTCGCCGCTCAAGGTGGCGGTCTGATAGAGGACCGCCAGGCGCTGGCGCCGGGGGAGATGGGCCAGGAGGTCCCGGATGAGGGTGGTCTTGCCGGTGCCGATCTCGCCGCTTAAGACCACCACGCCGGTGCGCCGGCTCAAGCCATACTCCAGGTAGGCCCGGGCCAGCCGGTGCTGGGGGCTTAAGTAGAGAAACTCCGGGTCGGGCACCAGACTGAAGGGACGCTCCCGGAACCCGTAAAAGGCTTCGTACATGCCAGACCTGCGGCCTAAGCCGCCTTTTTGCTGAGGGGAGGGCCGGGGGACCGGTGGGCCCCCCACCCTCCCCTCAGACTCCCCTCCCCGCCCCCAATATGGGGTGGGGGGTGAGGGTCTGAGAGGGAGTTGTGATCGCGCTCCCTGGCCCCTTCTCCCAAATGTATATCCTATGGCATGGTCCCGGGAAAGGCCACCTTTTTATCCCGGGGAGCCGCTCAGCCAGGGGGACCCTGCCTGGCGGCGGCGGCCCGGGGGGCCGGCGGGGTGCGCCAGCGGGGCGGCCCCACCCGCACCGTGGGGGGCGGGATCTTCCACGCCGGCGCCGGCAGCCGCCAGCGCTCCGGGGGCTCCGGCGGCGGCGGGGCTTCCGGCTGCCAGCCGGGGCCCTGCCAGTCCTTGAGCACCGCGGCCACATACTGCCGGGTCTCGGGGTAGGGGGGCACGCCGCCGTGCTTTTCCACCGCCTCGGGGCCGGCGTTGTAGGCCGCCAGGGCCAGGACCGGGTCGCCGCCGAAGCGGCGCAGGCAATACTTGAGATAACGGACGCCGCCGTCCAGGTTGGCCGCCGGGTCGAAGGGGTCGGCCACCCCCAGCAGGCGGGCGGTCTCGGGCATGAGCTGCATGAGCCCCAGAGCGCCCTTGGGGGAGACGGCCCGGGGATTGCCGCCGGACTCCCGGCGCAACACCGCCCGGACCAGCCTCTCCTCCACGCCGTGGCGGCGGGCGGCCTGGGTCAGGAGGCGCTCCAGCTCCGGGGGGGCGGGGCAGACGGCGGGAGCCGGCGCGGGTTCGGCGGGCGGGGCCGCCGGTGCCCCTGCGGCCAGCCCGCACCAGAGCGCCAGGACGGCCACGGCAGTCACCACACCTGGCCGGTGATGAAGCAGTGCGTCGGGCATGGCGGCGGATCCGGAATTTCCCGGGGTATCAATGCGAGACTGCCACGCAAGGCGGTGACGGCTGAGGCCCCTCCCCACCTTCCCAGACGTTACCACATACCGCATGTCCTCTCAATAACACCTGGACGTCGTCTCTTTTAGCAAAGCTCGTGCCGCGGGCCGGGTCAGGGGCCTGCCGGCGGCTCCTTCCGGCGGCGCCGGGCCAGGAGGCCCAGGGCCGCGAGGCCGCTTCCCAGAAGGAGGGCGGTGCCGGGCAGGGGCACGGGGCTCACCGCCGCCAGCTTGCCCACCACAAAGCTTTCGCTGCCAGTGTTGTTGATGGCCTGGACGTGGAGGCCCACCACCAGATCGCCGGAGTTGAAGGTCTGGTCCGTCAGCCAGCCGTCGAGGGCTTCCACCACGGAGTTGATATCCTTTCCGGAAGCCAAGGTGAAAACAATGCTCAGGCTTTCGTTGGGGTTGACGCCGTTATCGCTGACAGGCGGAGTGGATTTGGCGGCAAAGACGACGGAGGCCTCTACGTCCAAGCCTGGAAGAGAGGACGGATTGACTTTTTTGGTGGTGAAAGAAACGTCACCATCGTAAATGAAGCCCGTGAAAGAAGTGCCGTTGATCCCCAGGACGCCGTCGTAGAAGTAGATGCCGGTGATGGACATAGGGACAGCGCCATCCAGGTAGAAGGTGAAGGTGACGGTGGTGGAGCCTTCGATGCCGGTGACGTCCATCCGGAGCTGGGTTTCGCCGGCGGAGGCGTTGGCTCCGCTTTTGTCATTTGTGGTGATGGCGTCGAAGGTGTAGGTATAGGTAATGGCCCGGGCGGGGGCGGCGGCGAACAGGAGCAGCAGGGCCAGGGCCATAGCGGCCGGCAGCGGTCTCAGTAAGGTTTGCAGGGGTTTGGGGGCGCGCATGGTGACTTATCCCTGAAAAGGGCCGGGCCGCAGCCGGGGGGCGGTAGCCGCCGGGAGCGTCTGGGTATCAGTTAAGAGATCGGCACAATCCGGAAATACTGAAGGGGATGGCAGGCCGGAAGCGAGGCGGCCCTCCACCCTCCCCCAGGTGGCGGCCGGTGACGGCAGTGTGTTTCAAGCGGTCAGCCAGGCACTGAAGGGGCAGGCCGGCGGTCCAACCGGCCTGCCCCCGGGATTCCCCGTTTTTGCGTTAACGCCGGCGCTGCTGGCGGCGCCAGACCAAGGCCAGCCCCAGGAGGCCGCTCCCCAGCAGCAGGGCGGAGCCGGGGAGGGGGACGGGGGGTGGAGCAGCTGTTTCCACAATAAAGGCGTCGCCAGAAAATATAAAATCAACTAAATCACCAGAAGATACCGTTATGAGATAGTTTGTTTCACCGCCTTCAATATCATATTGGTAAATATAACTGCCATTATAATAAAACGCTATATAAAATTGAGGAGAATTTCCTAATGATAGATCTTTATCCCCTGATTTATCTCCTGCATACCATATACCATTTTCATTTGTAAAATGTATATATGAAAATTTTTGTGTGGTATCCATTATTTTCAAATAAGAATTAAGGTCGTTAATATTCGTAAAAATGTATAAAATAAAATCAAATGAATTGTCAGCTGGCTTGCCCATTCTCAAATAATTAACATTCGTTGCCTCATCCGCATCAAATTGCCATAAATAATATATTGTATCAGCTTTTACAGGGTTTATCGTGGTAACTATGGAAATAAAAATTAAAATTAATAAATAACACATCTTTTTCATGATTTGCTCCTTTGAATGCTTCACAAATTTTTTTTGTAATCTTCGGCTTTAGGATATCTCCAATACATCAAAAATACATCAAAGCGTACCCTTGTTATGGCAAACTATGTCAAATTTCCCTTTTCGTCAAGTTAAAAATTATTCCTGGGAAATATTTTTTCCAAACGGTGGATTTTCCTTGAGATTTTTCAACCAATTTTCAAAATCCGTGCCGGGGGCGGCGGCCGGAGGGCAGAAGCCGAAATTTTATAATTGCCTGTCATTCCGCCATCTTAACTGCTGCCGGGCCGCGGCCGCGGCGGGCCTTGCGCCCCGGGGGCAGCGCTCATGTTCAAAAGGGTGAACGCTTTAGGGGAATCCGGGCGTATCCCTTTGAAATTTTGTAGAAATTATTTGTTCTAAAATGTGAACATAAGATTCAAAAACTTGAACAAAAGTCAGGTCCTGGGCGCCGGGCCGCGGCCGAATGCCCGGGCCGGGAGCCTCAGGAGCGGCCCTCCAGCTCCTGGAGGAGCTTCTCCGCCTCGGGGCGCTGGGGGAACTCCCCGGGCGCGGCCAGGGCCTGGCGCAGGGCTTCCCGGGCCGGCTCCTTCTCCCCCAGTTTCGCCAGGCAGACGCCCCGGTGGAACTGCAGCACCGGGTGGCGGGGGGAGAGGGCCACGGCCCGCTCCAGATACGGCCGGGCCTGGGCATAGTCGCCCCGGCGGCAGAGCACCCAGCCCAGGGTATCCAGCACCCGGGGGTCGCCGGGGTTGTCCTCCAGCACCTCCCGGGCCAGCTTTTCCGCCCGGGTGAGGGTGTCGGCCTCGGGGCGGGCCTCGGCCAGGACGTAGGCCAGGTTGTTTTTCACCACCGCGGCCAGGCCCGGATGGAGCTCCCGGGCGAGGAGGCCCTCATAGAGGGGCAGGGCGGCGGTGAGGTCCCCCAGGCGCTCGTAGGCCTGGGCCAGGGCCAGGGGGCGGAAGACGGGGGCCTGGGGGTCGGCGACGGCCTGCAGGAGGCGGTCCCGGGCGGCGGCGTGGCTCAGGAGGCCCTCATAGGCCCGGGCCAGCAAGCCGATGGGCTGGGGGTCCCGGGGGTTGAGGGTGAGGGCCCGCTCCAGAGCCTGGGCCGCGGCCTCGTACTGCTTCTGGGAGAGGAGGATTTCCCCCAGGATCTGGTGGAGCTCGTCGTTGTCGGGGTCGGCGGCCAGGGCGGCCCGCACCCGCTCCACGGCCTTGGGGGCCTGGCCCTGCTCGGTCAGCAAGGCGGCCAACAGCCGCAAGGCGGGGTAGGCCCGGGGGTTTTCCTTGAGGGCCCGCTCCAGATGGGGGAGGGCGGCCTGGGCCTGGCCCTGCTGGCGCAGGAAGAGGGCGAGCTTCAGGTAGCCCTGGGGGTTGTGGGGCTCCAGGGCGATCATCTTGCGGAAGGCGGCCTGGGCCTCGGCGGCCTGGCCTTTGGCGGCGTAGGCGTCCCCCAGGTAGGCCAGGGCGGTGAGGTCGTGCTCCCGGGCCCGGAGGTGTTCCTTGAGGAGGCTGATGAGGCCGTCGTAGTCCTGCTTTTCCAGGTAGGAGCCGTAGAGGAAGGCCTTGGCCTCGCCGTAGTCGGGCTTGAGGGCCAGGGCCTTTTTGGCGGCCTCCCGGGCCAGGGTGTCCTCCTTCTGGAGCTGGTGGGCCCGGGCCAGAAGCAGCCAGTGCTCCGGGTTCTGGGGCTGGTCCTGGGTGAGGAGGCGGAAGTTGCCCACTGCGGTGAGGCCGTCGTTGGTCTGCAGGGCCAGGAGGCCCCCCACCTTGAGGGCGTTTACGTCCCGGGGGTTGGCCTTGAGGACTTCTTTCACCAGGGTCTGGGCCTCCTCCGGGCGGCCCTGGGTGAGGAGGAGGGCGGCCAGCTCGCCTTTGGCCTTGAGGCCCTCGGGGCCGGTGGGGTCGGCGGCGGCCACCTCCTGAAGGAGGCGCTCCGCCTGGCCGAGGCGGCGCTGCCGGAGCTGAAAGTGGGCCAGGGCCTGCTTGGCGGCCAGATTCTTCGGGCGGGCGGCGGCAAAGTCAGTGAGGAGCTTCTCGCCCTCGGCGGGCCGGCCCCGGTCGGCCAGGAAGTGGGCCAGGGCGGCCACGTGGCCGAGGTTGTCGGGCTCCAGGTCCTTTTTGGCCCTAAGGGCCGCCTCGGCCTGGTCCCACTCCTGGCGGCTCAGGTGGAAGCGGCTGAGCTCCTCCAGGACCTGGGCGTTCTGGGGGGCGAGCTCCCGGGCCCGGTTCAGCAGGCGGCGGGCGGTCTCGGGGTCTTTGAGCTCGTTGGCCAGGCGGGCCCGGGTGAAATAGAGGGGCAGGGCCCGGGGGTTGGCGCTCAGGCCCTCATCCAGCAGCCGGGCGGCCTCCTGGGGGCGCTTCTCCTGGGTGAGGATGGCGGAGGCCAAAAGCCAGGCCTCCAACTTGTCGGGCTTCTGGCGGCGCAGGTCGGCCAGCAGCTTAAGGGCCTCCTCGGGCTGGCGGCGGGCCACGGCCACCCCGGCCTGGAGCATGCGGGCCTCGGGGTTGTCGGGCTCCCGGTCCAGCACCATTTTGGCCCGGGCCTCGGCGTCCTCCAGGCGGCGGCCGGCCAGAAGGAGGTTCCCCAGGAGGAGCTGGGCCTCGGTGAGGCCGGGGTCCAGCTCCACCGCCCGGGTGACGGCGGCGAAGGCCTCCCGGGGGTTGTTGAGCTGCATTTCGGTCTTGGCCAGCCACAGGTGGGCCGGGGCGTGCTTGGGGTCGATCTGCAGGGCGTTTTTGAAATGGAGGCGGGCGGCGATGAAGTCCTTGTTCTCGTAGGCCGCCTGGCCCCGGGAGAGGAACTGGTCCCGCTTCTGCTCCAGGGTGGTGCAGGCGGAGAGGGTGCAAAGGAGGAGGGCCAGAAAGGCCCGGGTAAGCCAGGGAAGATGCGCGCGCATGGTGAAAGCCTCGCTGCCCGGGGGCAAAAGGGCCCGCCGGGGAGTGCCGCCGTGAGGAGGCGGGGGTGCCCTCTGGCACCTGGGCGCATTATGGCACAGAAGGGGGCGGCGTGGGAAGGGGGATGGAGACGGCTCCGGAGGGCCCCCCGGGCAAAAAAATGTTCAAAAAACGGGATGGAAGGTTCGGAAAAATGAACATTAAGTTTTGCAGGGATCTTCACAAGTTAGCGGGCCGGGGGCGGCAAGTGTTCAGGAAGCGGAACATGAGGGGGGTGAGGGCTGGGCGGGAAGAGTGAATTTTGGCAAGAATTTCATGTGGTTGCGTAGGGGCGGGGCGGCCTGGTTCTTGCATGAGGTGGGAGGGAGCCCCAGGCGAGAAAAAAATGCACTAAGGGCAAAAAATCAGGGATTCCCCGATGGACAGGGGGCCCTGGTGATGGCATGGTAAAGGCCGCGATAGTTGTGAACCAAAAGGGCTGTGCCGCACGGCACGGGAGTTTAGTCCGGAAAGGCTGAGAGCCATGGCACGGGGTCAGAGGGGCAAGGCAGTGGTTTTGGGGGTCCTGGCGGCGCTGCTGGTGGCACTGGCGGCGGGGAGCGCCGGGGCGGATAGTTATAAATGGACTGGCAAGGCTGGGGGGACTAACTCAGGAATATGGGACCATATTAATAATTGGGACCCAAAAGTTATTCCAAACTCTTATTCCGCCCAGGCCATCATTATTTTACAAGATACCAGTAAATATCCTATTTCGCTGAGCACCACGATTTTTCTAGGAGGGAGTATTGGTGACACGTATGGTGATAATGCCCTCTACATCGGGCCGAATGCCGGGGACGCTAGTGGAGTAGCCCTGACCATCTCCGGCACGTTGGGGATGCAGGGGAATATCAGCAATGCCAAGACTATCGTTATTTCCGGAACGCTCCAAAACGACTCGGGGAAAAGCGGGACACCTCAGCCTACCATAACAAATTACTCCATCAGTTCGCCCAGCGGGTCTACTGGCACCATCAGCCTGCAGGGGGGCACCATCGGGACGCTCTCTGGCGGGGGCTGGATCTTCAACCAGGCGGTCTCGGGCTATGGCACCATCTCGGCGCCGGTGACCAACAATTCCACCATCACCGCCAGCGGCGGCACTTTGACATTAAGAGACTATACTTTCAGTGGCGGCACAATCAACCCTGGCAGCGCTTCCATTTCCCTGAGAAATGCCACCCTGAAAGACACTACTCTTGGATCTGGGACTGTCAATACATATACTGGCACCACCAACACCTTCACCGGCACCGTCGGCTCCAGCGCCACACTGGGGATTGTCAGCGGCAGCACCTTGAATGTCAACGGCACCCTGAACCAGAGCAACACCCTCACCAATTCCGGGACCCTGGGCCTCTCGGGGACCCTCAAGCAGACCGGGAACATCACCAATAATGGGACGTTCAATATCCTGGGCACCCTGAACCAGGGAGGGACAAACACCAGCAGTTACAGCATCGGGGGCACCGGCAGCCTCAGCCTGCAGGGGGGCACCATCGGGACGGTCAACGGCGGGAGCTGGACCTTCAACCAGGCGGTCTCAGGCTGGGGCACCATCTCGGCGCCGGTGGTGAACAACGCCACGGTGACCCTGAGCAGCAATTCGGCCATCAGCAACACCTTCACCAATAACAAGACTGTCAATCTCTCCGGAACTCCAACGATTTCCGGGGCTTTCACCAACAACAGCGGCGGCACCCTGAACGTCACCGGCGGGACCACCACCATTTCCGGAAACTTCACCAACCAGGGGACGGTGAGCGCCAACTCCGGGACCACGGTGACGGTGACGGGGACAAATAGTAAAAAGGGAAGTTTCACCAGCAGCGGCGGGACCCAGTCTTTTGGGAATTTAAAGGTTGAGCAATACGGCTATCTGGTGGGAGGAACCGGCACCTTCACCGTCAGCGGGAATTTTCTGAATTACAGCACGCAGAACAACCAACTAACTGGCTGGAATACGACGCAAGCCACCCTGGCCTTCACCTCCGGGTCGCATGAGATGTATTTGGCGGGGGTGGATAAAGGACAGGTGACTTACGGCTCCACTGCCCCGTATTCCACGTACGCCGACAACTTTGCCTGGGGGACCCTGAGCATTGCGCCGGGCGGCAGCCTGGTCCTGAAGGACAGTTTCCCCGATGATGGGAATACCGCAGCCCTGTATGTAGGGGTGATCAGCGGCCTGGTTTTTGACAAAGATACTGGGCTGATCACCAATATCAGCGGGGATTTCAATATTTATTATGATCCATACAAAAATGACTTCGGCTTCAAGACCTTTAAACTTGCTTCCGGGACGGGCAAAGTTATGTCCGCGGTGGTGCCGCTGCCGGGGAGCGTCTGGCTGCTGGGGAGCGGGTTGGTGGGCCTGCTCCTGGTCTGCCGGCGCCGGCGGCGGCGCATCTGAGGGCCTGAGGCCTTTCCGGATAGCCCTCGGGGCCCCCTTTGCGGGGGCCCTCTTTTTTTTTCCTGGCCGCCCTGGCAGGCCGCCCGCCGGGAGGCGGAAAGCCCCGGGAGCAGTCGGAGCCGCAGCCCCAGGGGGGCAGGGGCCAGCTCCTGGGGAGCCTGGCAGGCCCCCGCAGCACCCCGGCCCGGCCCGAAAACTCCTGGCCCGGAGCGCCCCACGCTGCCCGCCTTCAGACCCGAGAGCAAAAGAACCGACCCCCTGCCCTCCTTCACCACCCTCCCCGGCTGCCGAGCCGGCCTTCAGCCTGCAGCCGCCCGCCAGGTGCCCCTGCCGGATGCCTTCGTCCTTCCTTGGCCGGCACTTGCCCGGGTAGCGGGTCAGATGACCCCGGAGGCGCCGGCGGCGGTCCGGAAGGTCCGCCAAAATGTTGGCGGCCGGGCGGGGGTGCCCCCTTTCCCCCTCGAAAAAAATTAAAATCATGGAAAAATAACTTGACAGCGAATTTTGATTATGCTGAATTGGGCCTCAGGTTTTCCCTGATGCCTCAGTAATTAACCTGACTATCTTCCCGGTTTGACGGGCGGATGGCAGGTGGCAGAGGCCTCAGGGCGCCGGGGGCGGCGTCTTCCGGCTGCAGGAGCAGGAGACCCAGGAGGGGAGCCATGAGAGTCGCAAGAGTGTTGCTGCTGGCCAGCGCTTTGCTGCTGGGGGGGTGGTCGGAGAGTTACGGGGACACCGTTTGGCAATATACTCATTTCACAAAATTGGATGAATATGCTGTTTATACAAATGTTAATATTTTATCATATTCGGGCACATTAGAAGTTGGAAATTACACTTATGGAATTATTTTTTATAACAATTATAATAATTATGAACCATATTTAGCAATACCTGAAAATATTAATGTTAATGTTAATACATATAATGCTTATAATTATATGGATTATAATATAAACGGTATTAATTACAAATTATATTTATCTGAAAGCACGGAGTTTGAAGCAATTAAGACGCCAAATGCTTATAATATATATCCTGATAATTATTATGCTTTTGGATTGACATGGAATTATTATTCTGATGGTATAACACCATTTAATATATCTATTCCTTTTGTTTTAATTGGAAGTATAAGTGGTGAATTTGAAGGTAGTGATAAGGATAATTACGTTGTATTATTTATACAGAAAGATGGTGCGGAACCCTTTTTCCCAGCAGGTATGCAAGTAGGGGATCCACCGGCGGTGCCGCTGCCGGGGACGGCCCTCCTTCTGGGGAGCGGGCTGGCGGGGCTGGCGCTGATAAGCCGGCGGCTGAGGCGGCGCTGATTCCAGCGGGGGACAGCAGGCACAGCAAAGACAGCCGGCCAGGGAGATTTCTACCCAGAACGTCCGGCCTGAGTGACAGGCAGGAAGCGACTGCGGGGGGAGGCGGTAGCAGGTCAGGCAGAGGGGGGGAAGGGGCCAGGACACGAGCCTGGCCCACAGCCCGGGGACAGTCCCCGGGCTTTTTTTTGCGGCCGTTCCCGGGGTCGGGGACGGGCCAAGGCCCTTGAGTTTTTTGCCCGGGGGGAGTACATTGGGGGGCATGCGGCTCTCATTGTCGTGGCTCACGGAACTGGTGGAGGTGACGGTCTCCCCCGAGGAGCTGGCCGAACGCCTGACCATGGCGGGCCTGGAGGTGGAGGCCCTGGAGACCCTGGCCCCGGAGTTCACCGGGGTGGTGGTGGGGCAGGTGCGGCGGGTGGAGCCCCACCCCCAGGCGGACCGGCTGGTGGTGGCGGAGGTGACGGACGGCCGCCGGGACTACCGGGTGGTGTGCGGCGCCCCCAATGTGGCGGCGGGGGGGGTATATCCCTTTGCGCCGCCGGGGGCGGTGCTAAGCGGCGGCCGGGAACTGAAGGCGGCCACCATCCGGGGGGTGCTCTCCGAGGGGATGCTTCTGGCGGAGGATGAACTGGGGCTGTCGGAGGACCACTCCGTCATCATGGAGCTGAACCCGGACCTGCCCCTGGGGCAGGACCTGGCCGAGGCCCTGGGGCTGAGGGATGTGGTGCTGGAAGTGGCCGTGACCCCCAACCGGCCGGATTGCCTGAGCGTCCTGGGGTTGGCCCGGGAGGTGGCGGCGCTGCTCCGGCGGCCGCTCAGGCTCCCGCCCACGGAGGTGGCGGAGGCGGAGACGCCCATCGAGGCGGTGGCCAAGGTCACCATCCTGGATCCGGTGTACTGCCCCCGGTATGCCGCCCGGCTGGTGGAGGGGCTGAAGGTGGGCCCCTCACCTTTCTGGCTGAGACGGCGGCTCATGGTCTCGGGGATCAGGGCCATCAACAATCTGGTGGACGTCACCAACTATGTGCTTCTGGAGCAGGGGCAGCCGCTGCATGCCTTTGATTTCGACCGCCTGCATGGGGGCGAGATTGTGGTGCGCCGGCCCCGGGCGGGGGAGAAGAGCTTTGTCACTCTGGACGGCCAGGAGCGGGAGCTGACGCCGGAGACCCTGCTCATCTGCGACGGGAAGGAGCCGGTGGCCCTGGCGGGGGTGATGGGGGGGCTGGAATCCGAGGTGAGGCCGGAGACGAGGCGGGTGCTGATTGAGAGCGCCTATTTCCTGCCGGCGGCCATCCGGCGGACCAGCAAGCGGCTGGGGCTGAGCACCGAGGCCTCCTACCGCTTTGAGCGGGGAGTGGATCCGGAGGGGGTGATCCGGGCTCTGGAGCGGGCGGCCCGGCTCATGGCGGAGCTGGGGGACGGCCGGGTGCTGAAGGGGCGCCTGGATGAGTATCCCACGCCCATCGTCCGGCCCCGGGTGGCGCTGAGGCTGTCCCGCACCAACCAGGTCCTGGGGACGGACTTCAGCCGGCGGGAGGTGGAGGAGGTGCTCACGGCCCTGCACCTGCCGGTGGTGGCCCTGGATGAGGAGCATCTGGTGGTGCAGGTGCCATCGCACCGGGGTGACCTGGAGCGGGAGATCGACCTCATTGAGGAGGTGGCGCGGCTGAAGGGCTATGAGGCGATCCCGGTGACCCTGCCGGGAGGCAGTGCGGCGGTCCCGGCGGCGCCGCCGGAGGTGCGGGTCCGTGAGGAGGTGCGGCGGCTGTTGGTAGGCATGGGTTTCTTGGAGGCGGTGACCTACTCCTTCCAGTCGGAGCGGCTGTATGGCCTGCTGGCGTCCGGCGAACCGCCGCTAAGGCTGGCCAATCCCTTAAGCGAGGAGCAGGCGGTGATGCGGGTTTCGCTCTTGCCGGGGCTCTTGGAGGCGGCCCAGCGGAATCTCAGCCGGCAGGCCGAGGGGGTGAGGCTCTTTGAGATTGCTCCCGGTTTTGAGCCGCAGCCTGGGGAGGAGTTGCCGCAAGAGCGTCTCTATGTGGCCGGGGTGCTGGCGGGGGCCCGGGAAGAGGAGAGCTGGCACGGGCAGGGCGGCACGGTGGACTTTTTCGACGCCAAGGGGGTGGTGGAGAACCTCCTTGGGGGGCTGGGGATCACGGAGGCGGAGTTCACCCCCCAGAATCTGCCGCCGTATCTGAGCTACGGGGCCCGGGTCCGGGCAGGCAAAGATGAGCTGGGGTTTTTAGGGGAGCCGGCTCCGGAGATTCTGGAGGCCCTGGACCTGGAGGCGCCGGTGCTGGTGTTCCAGCTGGAGGTGGCGGCCCTGGCCCGGGCGGCGCAGCCCTTCCCCCTTTATACCCCCCTGCCCCGCTACCCGGCGGTGCATCGGGATGTGGCCCTGGTGCTGGACGCTTCGGTGCCCGCGGCGGTGGTCACCGAGGCCCTGTATCGCCAAGGGGCGCCGTGGCTGGTGGAGGCCCGCCTCTTTGACGTGTATACCGGGGAGCAGATTCCGCCGGGCAAGCGCAGTCTGGCCTTTCACCTGGTCTACCGGGATCCGAACCGCACCCTCACCGATGAGGCGGTGGACCGGCACCATCAGAAGCTGGTGGCGGCGCTGGTCCGGGAACTGGGGGCGGAACTGCGGTAAGAGCCGGGGCACAGGGCGGAGCGGAGGGCGCGGTGGATGAGGGCATCCCTCCCAAGCAGTATTACACCATCGGGGAGGTGAGCCGCCTCACCGGGGTAAAGCCCCATGTGCTGCGCTACTGGGAGACCCGGGGGAAGATTCTGAGGCCCAGCCGGCGGCGTTCCCGGCACCGGCTGTATCGCCCGGCGGACATTCAGCTCATCCTGGAGATCAAGCGTCTCCGGGAGGAGGAGCGGCTCCCCTTGGCGGCCCTGCGGCGTCAGGTGGAGGCGCGGAGAAGTCCAGGCCCGGCCCCGGGCTCCCGGGCCTGGGCCACGCAGGTGGCGGCGCTGCTGAGAGAGTTGATGGCCGAGCTGGAGGCCCTGCGGGAGCTTCTGGAGGAGTGAGCCCCGGAAAACTTTGTAACGGCCGGTCTGTATCGGGTTTGTCTTGTTTGGGGGGCGAACCGCCCTTGTTCTCCCCTGCCCTTCCGATTACCGCTGCTGATACCTTCTGGGAGAGGGGGCCAGGGAGCGCGGCCCCCTGCCCCCTCTCCCAGACCCACTCCCCCAACCCCTTACCTGAGGCTATGGCCTCGATTTGCCGAACCTGAAGGGGACTGGAGAGGAGGCCTTTGAGCGCCCGGAACTCCCCTTAATAATCACTTTCGCCACAGCCTCCAATACATTTGCCCGTAACTGTGGGGAGAGGGTCCAGGGAGCGCGGACCCCTGCCCTCTCCCAGACCCACCCCCCCAACCCCTGTTCAGAACCGACGATCCAGGGAGCGATACTGGATGGCCTCGGCGATGTGGGCCGGGGCGATGGCCGTTTCACCCTCCACATCGGCGATGGTGCGGGCGATCTTGAGGATGCGGGTGTAGGCCCGGGCAGAGAGGGCCAGGCGCTCCATGGCCCGCTCCAGGAGGCGGCGGGAGTCGTCACCCAGGGTGCAGTGCTCCTTGAGGAGGCGGGGGGTCATATAGGCATTGCAGAAGATGCGGGTGCGGGCAAAACGGCGGGCCTGGCGCTCCCGGGCGGCCAGGACCCGCTCCCGCAGCTCCCGGGAACCGCCGCCCTCAGAGGGAGCGTCCAGCTCCCGGAAGGGCACGGCGGGGACCTGCACCTGGAGATCCAGACGGTCCAGGAGGGGGCCGGAGATGCGGGCCCGGTAGGTATTGATCTGGGAGGGGGTGCAGGTGCAGGGGCGGCGGGGATCGCCATAAAAACCGCAGGGGCAGGGATTCATGGCGGCCACCAGCATGAACCGGGCCGGATAGGTGAGGGTGGTGGCAGCCCGGGAGATGGTGACGCAGCCGTCCTCCAAGGGCTGGCGCAGGACCTCGAGGGTGGCCCGTTTGAATTCCGGCAGCTCGTCCAGGAAAAGGACGCCGTGATGGGCCAGGGAGACCTCGCCGGGGCGAGGGGTGGTGCCGCCGCCGATGAGGCCGGCATCGGAGATGGTGTGGTGGGGGGCCCGGAAAGGGCGGCGGGTGAGGAGGGGCCGGCCCGGGGGCAAGAGGCCCATGATGCTGTAGATTTTGGAGGTCTCCAGGGCCTCCTCGAAGGAGAGGGGGGGCAAGATGGAGGGAAGGCGCTGGGCCAGCATGGTCTTGCCCGCACCGGGAGGCCCCACCATGAGGACGTTGTGGCCGCCGGCCGCGGCCAGAAGCAGGGCGCGCTTCACTGGCTCCTGGCCCCGGACCTCCCGGAAGTCCAGTTCCTCCCCGGGGTCCCCGGCCAGGAGGCTGGGGGTGGAGGGAGGCACCGGGGAGACCTCCTCCCGGCCGGCCAGGAATTCCACGGTCTGGGCGAGGGTGGCCAGGGGGTAGGCTTCCAGCCCCTGGACCACGGCGGCTTCCGGGGCGTTGTCCCGGGGGAGGATGAGGCTTAGGCCTGCGGCCCGGGTGGCCAGGGCCATGGAAAGGACCCCCCGGGTGGGTTTGAGGCTGCCGTCCAAGGAGAGCTCCCCGAAGAGGAGGAAGCGCTCCAGACGTTCCGGGGGAATGAGGCCTTGGGCGGCCAGCAGGGCCACGGCCACCGGGAGGTCAAAACCGGTGCCCTCCTTGCGGACATCCGCGGGGGCGAGGTTGATGGTGATGCGGTTGGTGGGAAACTGGTAACCGGAGTTTTTGAGGGCAGCCCGCACCCGGTCCCGGGATTCCTTGACCGCGGCCTCGGGCAGGCCGACGACGCTGAAGGCGGGAAGACCGGGGGCCAGATCCACCTCCACGGAGACCAAGTAGGCGTCCACGCCCTTCAGGGCACCGCTGATGGCCTTGGCCAGCATGGCATATGAATAGTGAAGAGGTTTATTTATCCAGCAGGGAGGCAGGGAAACGGGACCAGGCCCATATCACTGACCCTGCCGATGCTTTCTCGCTCAATCCTTAGGCTGCGCCGACGTCGGGGGCACCGACTGCCAAATGTCTTGGAAATTTCTCCTCCCACTCTTACCAGATCAGGGAAAAAAGGGGAAGGGGTCAGGAATCCCGCCAAAAAATTCAGGCGTTGCCGGAAAATGAAAGCGGGACCGATGGCGATGCGGGTGTCAATTTTTTGCAGAGGGGGCCCAGGGAGCGCGGCCCTTTTCCTCTCTCCCAGGCCCTCTTCCCCCAATCCTATGGGGTCAGCCGACGCGAAGGAGGGTGAGGGCCAGGACCACGGCGGCCAGGAGCAGCCGGTAGAGGGCGAAGGGGAGGAAGGTGTGGCGCCTGAGGAACCGCAAAAGAAAGCGGATGGCGGCGTAACTGGAGAGGAGGGCGGCGAGAAACCCCAGCAGGCCGGCAGTGACGGAGAGGTTTTCCGGGGGGGCGCTGAAGAGTTTGCGCAGGTGAAAGAGGCCGGCGCCGGCGATGATGGGGGTGGCCAGGAGGAAGGAGAAACGGGCGGCGGCCTCCCGGGTGAAGCCCAGAAAGAGGGCGCAGGTCATGGTGATGCCGCTGCGGGAGACCCCGGGCATGATGGCCAGGGCCTGGGAGAGGCCGATCAGGAGGGCATCCCCCAGGTGCAGATTGGTGAGGGGACGGTCATGGCGGGCCAGGCGTTCCGCCAGGATGAGGAGGAGGCCGACGCTCCCCAGGAGCAGGGCAATGCGCCAGGGGAGGCGGAAGACGGTTTCGGCCTGATGCTCCAGAAAGACGCCGGCCAAAGCCCCGGGAACGGAGGCTGCCAGGATGCAGATAAACAGGCGCCGGTCCAGGCGGGTGTAAGGGGAAGGGCGCCACACCGCCTGTGCCATGGCCAGCCACTCCCGGCGGAAGTAGGTGAGGAGGGCGGCCACGGTGCCCAGATGGAGGAGGATATCGAAGGTGAGGCCGGCGCCGGGGGCCTGAAAATAATGCTCCAGCAGAGCCAGATGGCCGGAAGAGGAGATGGGGAGAAACTCCGTGATCCCCTGAACGACACCGAGGAAGATGGCGTAAAGCGGGTGCATGGGATGTCCGGGTGCATGAATGGCGGCCACAGCTCGGAAAGAGAGAGCCTGCCGTTCCGGATTGACATATCACGAAGGGGTCAGGGAGGCAACCGGAAAGGCCGCGGGCGGTTTCGATCAGGAGGGACGCCGCACCTGGGCGGAGACCGTGGCGGGAGTGACCTTGAGGAGCTTGAGGCGCGGGGGGAGTTCCACCTTGACGGCGAGACGGTGAAGGCCAGGTTTGAGGCCGGTGGTATCCACTACAGCCTGGAGGTCGGCGGCCTTGAGATCCTTCACCTCCCGGTAGGGGCCTTCCAGGGTGACGGTCACCTGGGAGGGGGCCAGACGGGCGGGCAGGGGCTGGGCCGACAGTGGCAGGCCGGTGAAGGTGCGAGTGAGGGTTTTCTCGACCACCGTGACCTCCGCCAGCAGGGGAATGGGGTTGGTGAGAGTGAGGTGGAGGTTTTTCACGTCCAGGTCGGTGACCAGGGTGGCGGGGGCGGTGAGGGTGGAGACATCGATGGGCAGGGTGGAGAGGACTTTGAGATCCTGGAGTTCCTCCACCGGGCCTTTGACGGAGACAAAAGAGGGGCGCATTTTCACGGCCTTGACCTCATAGCCTTCCGGGGGGGTGCCCACGAGAGCAGGCTGGAGGGGCAGGGTGCGGACCGCAGTCTCCACGAGGGTGAGAGACAGGGGGTTGGGGTGGACCCGGAGGATGGTCACTCCCCGGGGGAGGGTGAAGGAGGCGGGGCCGAAGGGGATGCTCAGCCGTCCGGGTTTGGCGCCGGCCAAATCCACGGAGTGAACCAGGCGACTCTGGGTGAGGGCCCTGATCAGGCTGCGGGGGCCGGCCAGACGCAGCTGCAGGCCGGAGGGCACTTCGCTGGTGATCATGAGCTGGGGATCCAGGTTGACGATCTCCAAGGGCACGCTCAGGGTGGTCTCGATGCGCTCCTCCCCCCCCACGGCGAACCACAGGGCCACCGCCAACAGGAGGGAGAGAAGCTTGAGCATTTTATGACGTCCGAAGGAGGCCAGCCAACCGCTCAAGGAGTGATCTCCTCTGGTCGTTGGGTTCCAGGAGGTTTTGCAATTCCTGGCGCAGTTGCAGACGGGAGAGGTTCTGGGTGAGTTTGCCGTTGCGGGCCAAAGAGACGGTGCCGTTGGTTTCGGAGATCACCAGGGCCACGGCGTCGGAGTTCTCGGTAATGCCCACGGCGGCTCGGTGACGGGTTCCCAGGGTGGGGTCCAGGTCCGGGGCCTTGGAGAGGGGAAGCAGGCAGCCGGCGGCCAGGATGCGGTCCCCCTGGATGATGACGGCACCGTCATGGGTGGGGTTGTGAGGCCAAAACAAGCTCACCAGAAGTTCCCAGGTGATGAGGGCATCCAGGCGCACGGAGCCTTCCAGATAATCGGAGAGGCCCACTTGGCGCTCGAAGACGATGAGACCGCCGATGCGATGGTTGGCCAGGGTGTCCACGGCCTCGCAGATCTCCTCGGAGACCCCGGGGCCGGGACCGCTGGAGGGGGCCAGGGCTTTGCGACCCATGCGGCTTAAGACCCGGCGAATGTCGGCCTGAAAGAGAATGATGATGATGAGGAAGAAGCTCTTGACCACCCCGTCCAGAAGCCACTCGAGGGTAAAGAGCTCCAGGCGCCGGGCGGTGAGATAGCCGAGAAAGATGAGAAAAAGCCCGG
Organism: Desulfobaccales bacterium; assembly: GCA_037481655.1. NCBI lineage: Bacteria > Pseudomonadati > Thermodesulfobacteriota > Desulfobaccia > Desulfobaccales > Desulfobaccales bacterium. Next base: position 80,230 of record JBBFLF010000012.1, read on the forward strand.
CCAGGACCCAGATGGCCTGGGTGCCTCGCAGGATGAGGAGGACCTGGTAGATGAGGACGGCCACCAGGAGGATATCCAGGCCATCCTGCCAGCGGAGATTGGTGAAAAACGGGGGCATCAGGCCGGTATGCCGGGAAGCCCGGGAAATTGGCGCCTACCCGCAAGCAGAGGGGAATTTTCGCCTGGGCTTCCCTGGGATAGAGGGGTCAGCAGTTCCGGAGGGCGGGGCTTCCTTGGAGACATACTCCTCCCCCATCAGTCCGTTCCAGGAATTTGTGTAAGGGTTTGTGAGAGAAATGTCCAGGGAGCAGCGCTCCCCTGCCCCCCGTCCACTCCCTCACGTCCTGATTTCTTAGGGTTTAATTTTAATGGATTTCCCTGAGGTTGTCGACTCCCAGGAGGAAGCTCAGGCGGCCCGGATGGCCTGAAAAAGGGTAAAGAACTGGACGGCGGCGGCGACGTTGTGGACCCGGAGGATTTTGGCGCCTTTCAGGACGGCCGCGGCCAGGGCCGCCAGGGTGCCGTAATCCCGCTCGTCGGGGGGGAGGCCGCCCAGGTAGTGGCCGATGAAGGCTTTGCGGGAGGGACCCACCAGGAGGGGGCAGCCCAGGTCCAGGAAGGTATCGAGGTGGTTGAGGATTTGAAGGTTGTGGGCAAAGGTTTTGCCGAAGCCGATGCCGGGGTCCAGGACGATGGCCTGAGGGGCGATGCCCTGGCTCAGGGCGAAGTCCCGGCGCTCTGCCAGAAAGGCTTTGATCTCCCCCAAAAGATCATCGTAGCGGGGATCGGTCTGCATGTCCCGGGGGGTGCCCTTCATGTGCATGAGGATGACGGGCGCGCCGGTGGCGGCGGCCAGGGGGGCCAGATCGGGGTCGAAGCGGAGGGCGCTGATGTCGTTGATGATGTCGGCCCCGGCCCCAAGGGCCCGGCGGGCCACCTCGGCCTTGTAGGTGTCAATGGAGAGGGGCACGTCCATCTCCGCCCGAATGGCTTCGATCACCGGCAGGACCCGGCGCAATTCCTCTTCCAGAGGCACAGGCTCGGAGAAGGGCCGGGTGGATTCGCCGCCCACATCCAGGATGTCGGCGCCCGCGGCCACCAGGTGCCGGGCGTGGGCGAGGGCGGCTTCCAGAGAGAAATGTCGGCCGCCGTCGGCGAAGGAGTCCGGGGTGACATTGACGATGCCCATGATCAAGGGGCGGTCCAGGGCCAGGAGTTGTGACCAGAAAGGCGGGGTCATGGTTAGGGTGTTCCAATGTTAAAAGTTGTTGTCATCATTAGGAAAAAGGCGAGGTAGATTACTGGGAGAGGGGGCCAGGGGTCAGCGGCCCCCTGCCCCCTCTCCCAGGCCCTCTCCCCCAACCCCTTATGGAGTTTGCGAGGAGCGCGGATATACCTATGTTGGCCCTGCCGATAAAACCACTCACCAGTCCCCCTTGATGCCAAATGCTCAGGCGGTGAAGTACCAGAATCAGGCCTGCTGCAGGCCCAGGGAGAGGGGCGGAGGTTGCTCTTCCTCGGGGAGTGGGTGGGCCTGCTCCGCGGCGCTGAGGATGCGGTCGATGTCGGCGCTGTCCAGGGTCTCCTTTTCCAGGAGGGCCTGGGCCAGGGCCTGGAGGCCGGCCCGATGGCTGGCCAGGAGGCTTTTGGCCCGGTCGTAGGCGCCCAGGACCAGCTTTTTGATGGCGGCGTCGATGGTGCGGGCGGTCTCCTCGCTGAAATCCTTGGGCTGGGCGATTTCCCGGCCCAGGAAGACATGCTCCTCCCGCTTGCCGAAGGTGATGGGCCCCAGCTCCTCGCTCATGCCCCAATTGCAGACCATCTTGCGGGCCAGCTCGGTGGCGCGCTCCAGGTCATTGCCGGCGCCGGTGGTGAAGCGGTTAAAGACCAGCTCTTCGGCGGCGCGGCCGCCCAACAGGACGGCAAGGGTGGCCTGCAGATAGTCTTTGGAATAGGTGTGCCGCTCGTCCAGGGGGAGCTGCTGGGTGACGCCCAGGGCCCGGCCCCGGGGGATGATGGTGACCTTGTGAATGGGGTCGGTGCCGGGGAGAAGCCGGGCCACCAGGGTGTGGCCGGCTTCGTGGTAGGCGGTGTTGGTGCGCTCCTCCTCGCTTAAAATGAGGCTTTTGCGCTCCGAGCCCATGAGGACCTTGTCCTTGGCGCGCTCAAAGTCCTGCATGGAGACGGACTCCCGGTTGACCCGGGCGGCCAGGAGGGCGGCCTCGTTGACCAGGTTTTCCAGGTCGGCGCCGGAAAAGCCGGGGGTGCTGCGGGCCAGGATGGAGAGGTCCACGGAGGGGTCCAGGGGGACCCGGCGGGTGTGGACCCTGAGGATGGCCTCCCGGCCCTTGACGTCGGGGATGGGGACCACCACCTGGCGGTCGAAGCGGCCGGGGCGCAGGAGGGCGGGATCCAGGACGTCGGGGCGGTTGGTGGCGGCGATGAGGATGACGCCCTCGTTGGACTCGAAGCCATCCATCTCCACCAGGAGCTGGTTCAAGGTCTGCTCCCGCTCATCGTGGCCGCCGCCCAGGCCGGCGCCGCGGTGGCGGCCGACGGCGTCGATCTCATCGATGAAGATGATGCAGGGGGCGTTTTTCTTGGCCTGGAGGAAGAGGTCCCGCACCCGGGCAGCGCCCACGCCCACGAACATCTCCACAAAATCGGAGCCGCTGATGCTGAAGAAGGGCACCCCGGCCTCACCGGCGATGGCCCGGGCGAGCAGGGTCTTGCCGCTGCCGGGGGAGCCCACAAGCAGGACACCTTTGGGGATGCGGCCGCCCAGGCGGGTGAACTTTTTGGGGTCCTTGAGGAATTCAATGATTTCCGCCACTTCCTCTTTGGCTTCCTCAATGCCGGCCACGTCCTTGAAGGTGACCTTGACGGAGTTTTCCGTCATCAGGCGGGCCCGGCTCTTGCCGAAGGACATGGCCTTGCCGCCGCCGGCCTGCATCTGGCGCATGAAAAAGATCCAGATACCCACCAGCAGGAGCATGGGGAGCCAGGAGACCAGGAGGGTGGTGTACCAGGGGGTGTCCTCCTTGGGCCGCACGCTGATCTCCACTTTCTTGTCCTGGAGGAGGCGGATGAGGTTGGGGTCGTTGGGGGAATAGGTTTTAAAGGGCTTGCCGTCCGCCTGCTCGCCGGTGATCTCCTCGCCCTGGAGCAGGACCTTGGTGACCTTGCCGTTTTTCACCAGCTCGAGGAACTGGGTATAGCTGATGGAGGTCTTGGCGCGGGTCTGCTCGGTGGTGTTGAAATAATTGAAGAGGAAGATCATCACCAGGCTGATGAGCAGCCAGAGGGCGATGTTCTTGTATAAGGGGCTTAAACGATTATTCATGCTGACCCTGGGGCTTTGGGGGGTGATCGTCTGTATTCACTAGAAATATACGTTTATTTTGGCAAAAAGCAAAGTGATTCTTGGGGTTGCCGGGTGGAGGGGCAAAAGGTTCAGGAAAGGTCAAGGGTTTCGCCTGGGGAAGGATCATCCGCCGAGAGACGGGAGAGAAGAGCTGCCAGGTTGGCTGCCGCCTGCTGATGGTAAGGGTTGATCTTCAAGGCTTCCTGGAAACAGCGGGCGGCCTGGTGAGGGGAATCCCGGGCCTGGAGGCACTCTCCCAGGAGGTTGAGGACCCGGGCGCTTTTTTTGCGGCGCGGGAGCGGCAGCTGGTGCAGAAGGTCCAGGGCCTGATGGGGGAAGCCGGCGGCCAGGCAGCGCTGAGCCTCCTGGATGAGCCTTTCCCCGGGGCCGGGGAAGTGGCGGCCTTTGAGGATGGCGGTCAGCTGGCGCTGGAGGGCAGGGAGGCGGAAGGGTTTGAGGAGATAGCCGTCCACTTCGCTTTCCACCGCAGCAGCGACAATCTCTTCGGCCACTTCGCCGGTGATGAGGAGGAAGGGGGTGTGCTCATAGCGGGGGTGGCCCCGGAGGCGCTTTAAGAGTTCCAGGCCGGTCATGCGGGGCATGTTGATGTCGCAGACCACCACGTCATAGAGGCGCTCCTGGAGGAGCTCCCAGGCCTCCAGGCCATCGGCGGCCTGGCGGATGGGGGAGGCCACGCCCAGCTGTTGGAGCATCTGGGTCAGCAGACGGCGGATGGCGGGGATATCGTCCACCACCAGGACCTGGAGGGGGGCGAAAAGGTCCCGGGGGGGCCCATCCGGCGGAGTCGAAGCGCAGACCTGGGTCATGGCAAGATCACCTCAGGCACTTTGCTGATGGTATCGGCAAGGAACTGGTGAAGTTTAATAAAAAAGCGGGCCAGGGGCCCGCCGGAGTTTTGGAAGGCGCCAGGAATCAGCCGGGAAGAGGCAAAAGGGCCAGGAGGTTTTCCCGGGCGATGCGCCAGGGGCCGGAGCCGAAGCGGGTGCCGGGCAGGCGGCCATCCTTGATCATGCGATAAACGGTGCGGCGGGAGAGGCAGAGGATATCCGCCACTTCATCGGGCCGAAAAAACCGCTTTTTCCAGATAAGGTCCATGGAAGTCCTCCGGTAGCGGGAGACGGGTGACTGTCTCCCGTGCTTTTTTCCTGAGAAATAGCAAGGGATATGCCGCCTGGGGAGGCGGGGCAGGCGGCGCGCCGGCGGCAGATGGACCCTTGTAACTTAGGGAAAAAGTTCCTCCCAAGGGAATCCTTCTAGGTTTTTTCCTTATTTTTGCCTCAGTTATATCCTGGTTTTTGCCTCAGGAAATATATGATGATGGCATGGTGAACAAAGTCAGGTCCCGGCCCCCATGGGCACCCTGAGCCTCCCGATACCTCCTCCTTTAATTATCTCACTAAAATCCTTGTATTTTTTGCTGCACATGCAAAAGGGGACCCTGCAGCTCCAGGGAGTTTTGTGACATCCGGGGACAGGTGTCTTGCGGCCGGACACGGTTCTTGAAAGAGAAGGGGCCAAAACCGGCAAGGAGCGATGGAGATGAACAGAGAGAAGTTGCTGCGCCCCAGGGAAGTGGCGATGCGGCTGGGGATCTCCAAGTCGTCGGTGTACCGCTGGTTTTGGGAAGGCAAGCTCAAGGGGGTGAAGCTGAGAGGGGGACCGGTGCGGATTCTGGAGAGTTCGGTGCGGCGGCAATTGGCGGGGCCAGAAGTCCGCCTGGCGTAGGCAGCTCAGGCAGGAGAAGCGACCCGGGGGGAGTCCAGGGCGGGACAGGTGCGGGGGGCCATGGCGGGCAACAGGAAATCGGGGCGACAGGGGAAGCGGGAGCTCTATTACGCGGAGGTGCAGTCCCTCTATCTGGCCGGGAAGGAGTTGCGGGAGATCGAGGAGATCTATCCCGTGTCCCGCCAAACGCTGCTGAGGTGGCAGAAGGAGGGGCAATGGGAGGAGAAGCGGCGGCAGGCGCTGGTCTCCCCCCGCTGGCTGGGGCAGGCCCTCAAGGGAATTCTGCGGGAGAAGACCAGCCGGCTGTTGGCCAAGGGGGATCTGACCCCGCCGGAGCTGGAGGAGCTGAGCCGGCTCATCACCTTGATTGAGCGGCTGTGCAGCAACACCTGGGATATCCGCTCGGCGGCGCTGGAGGTGATGGACCGCTTCGGTGAGTTCCTGAGGGAATGGGTGAAGGACAAGGAGGAGATCCGGCGGTTTTCCACCTGGATGCAGGAGTTTTTCCGCAAGCTGGAGGAAGAAGAGGACCAGACAGGGTAGCAAGGCGGGTGGAGTGCCTGGGCGGCGACGAAGGGATGAGGGCAGGGGAAGGGGGTGCCCCTGCCCCTCACCCGGGGTCGGGCAAGGGGAGTCCCCCTTAATGGGAGTCAGAAACGGAGCGGCGCATGACTCTGAGGAAGAAGCTGAGCAAACGGGAGTTCCGACAGAAGGCGGATGACATCCTGATGCGCCTCACCATGGAGGTGACCCCGTTTTGGGGGGACAACCGGGAAAAAAGGGAGGAGCGCCTCCGGCGGGCGGCGGCGGACCCGCTGTATTTTTGCCGCACCTACCTGCCGCACTATTTCTCGGTGGCCCCGGCACCCTTCCATTACGAACTGGTGCGCCTCTTGGAGGAGCCCCGGGAGGTGGTGCGGCCCATCGTGGTGGCAGCCCCCCGGGAATTCGCCAAATCCACGGTGTGCAGCTTCGGCTACGTGCTGCACCAGATCTGCTTCCGGCGGCGCAAGTTCATCATCATCGGCAGCGACACGGAGGATCTGGCCAGCGACCTCACCGGCTACCTGTATGTGGAGATGCTCTACAACGAGCGGCTGCGCCAGGATTTCGGGGAGCTGGTGAAGCCCAACAAGACGGTGGATGACTTTGTGACCCTCAATGACATCCGGGTGAAGGCCCGGGGTCGGGGCCAGCGCCTCAGGGGCCTGAAGCACAAGCAGCACCGGCCGGACCTGGTGATCCTGGATGACCTGGAAAACGACCTCAATGTGCGCAACCCGGAGATCGTGCAGCAGATCCTGGACTGGGTGCAGAGCGCGGTCTATCCGGCCATTGAGGCCCACGGCACCCTGCTCATCATCGGCACCATCCTCAAGCAAAAGAGCGCCTTGCACATCATGCTCACCAGCGAGGCGGAGCCCTACTGCAATTTTGAGCGGCGCATTTACCGGGCGCTGAACGAAGACGGCAGCTCCCTGTGGGAGGCGAGACACCCGGCGGCGCGGCTGAGATTGCAGAAGCAGATCATGGGCACCGCGGCCTTCAACCGGGAGAAGATGAATGAGCCGGAGCCGGAGGGGGGGATGTTCCGGGAGGAGTGGATCCACTACTACCATCCGGGGAGCCTGAAGGACCGGGAGCTGGTGGTGGTGGGGTTTTTCGACCCCTCCCTGGAGAGCGGCAGCAGCGCGGACTACAAGGCGGTGGTGACGGTGGGGTATGCCCCGGCGGAGCAGGTGTTTTATGTGCTGGACGCCTTCATCCAGAAGACGACTCTGGAGCAGACGCTCAGGGCCATCTTCAACCGGCACCGGGAGCGGCCCTATCAGGTCTTCGGGGTGGAGGACAACCTGTTTCAGCGGCTGCTTCTCAAGGAATTCGACACCTTGGGGAGGGAGCTGGGGCTGGTGCTGCCGGTGAAGGGGGTGACCCACCGGCTGGCCAAGGAGACCCGGGTGGCGGCGCTGTCGCCCTTGCTGGAGCGGGGCAAGATCCGCTTTATCCGGGGGCACTCGGACCAGGAGCTCCTGATTGAGCAATTGCTCTATTTCCCTTCCAAGACGCTGCACGACGACGGGCCGGATGCCCTGGAAGGGGCGGTGAGGCTGGCGCAGCAGTTCCAGGGGTTGGGGGCGGCCACGGTGCCCTATGTGCGGGTGCGGAGCCGCATGTTCAGTAGCCGAGGAGCTTTTTAAAGGAGGCGGATTTGGGGGCGGGGTGGAGTGCCGCCCCGAGGGGGAGAAAAGGACGGCCCATGAGGATCAAGGACTTTTTCGGCAGGTGGTGGAAACCGGAGAAGGAGCCGGTGGAGCGGGAACTGGGGGCGGTGAGCCTGGCGGACCGCTGGAGCACTTATCCCAGCGCAGGCCTCACCCCAGGCAAGCTGGCGGCCATCTTCCAGGAGGCGGACCAAGGGGCGGTGACCCTGCAGATGGAGCTTTTTCAGGAGATGGAGGAGAAAGACGCCCATCTGGCGGCGCTCCTGCAGACCCGGAAGCTGGCGGTGCTGAGTCTGGATTACGAGGTGCTGCCCTACGCCAAGACGCCGGAGGACGAACATATCGCCCGGGTGGTGGGGGAGCTGGTGTACGGCATTCCCCGGCTGGAGGAGGCTTTCCTGGATCTGCTGGATGCCATCGGCAAGGGGTTTGCGGTGGTGGAGGTGCAGTGGGAACGCATCGGCAGGCAGGCCCGGGTGGCGGAACTGCGGTGGATTCCGCAGAAGCGGATCACCTTTGTCAATGATCTCATTCCCCGGCTGCTGACGGACAAGGAGCCCTGGAAAGGGGAGGAGATTCCGCCCTGGCGCATCATCTACCACCGCTACAAGGCCCGAAGCGGCTATGACACCCGGGCGGGGGTGCTCCGGGTGGTGGGCTACATGTACCTCCTCAAGAACTTTGCCCTGAAGGATTGGGCGGCTTTCAACGAGGTCTTCGGGATGCCTTTGCGCCTGGGGAAGTATGATCCGGCGGCCACGCCGGCGGACCGGGAAAGCCTCATCCAGGCCATCCGCTCTTTGGGGACGGATGCGGCGGGCATCATCAGCAAGAACACGGAGATTGAGTTTGTGGAGGCCACCAGCCGTCTGAGCGGCAGCCACAACCCCTACCAGGTGCTGGCGGAGTTCTGCAACCGGGAGATGTCCAAGGCGATTTTGGGGCAGACCCTGACCACGGACACCGCCGGGGCCACGGGGACCTACGCCGCGGCCAAGGTGCACGCCCAGGTGCGGCGGGACCTGGTGGAGGCGGACGCCCAGGCGTTGGCCCAGACGCTGCGGGAGCAGCTGCTGCGGCCCTTAGTGGGCTTCCACTTCGGCTGGGAGAAGCCAGTGCCGTATTTCCGCTTCCGCTACGAGGAGGAGGAGGACTTGAAGACGCTTTCCGAGGTGTACCGCAATCTGGCGGCTCTGGGGATGCCGCTCAGCGTGGAGCATGTGGCGGAACGCTTCGCCCTGCCGGTGCCGGCTGCGGGGGAGAAACTGATTGACGGAAAGGAGGTGAAAGGATGAAGCGTTGGGGCCAACGGTGGGGGGTGGCGCTGGCCGCCACCCTGCTGGTGGGGGGGTGCTGTGCCCATCCCGGGGTCTTCGGGCAGCTGGAGCAGTCCTTAAAGACGGTGCAGGCCTGCTATGAGCCGCTGGTGCAGAGCTTGACGGAGGAGCCGGTGAACGAGAAGGTGCGGGCGGCCATCGTGGCGGCGGACACCACCCTGCTGCTTCTGGCGCAGTTGCAGGAGCAGTGGTGTCCGGCCCTCACCGCGGTGGAGCAGGCCAAGCTGTCGGCGGAAGCAGTGCAGAAGCTGGCCGAGGAAGCCGGGGTGGCAACGGAGTCGAATTCGCACAGCGGGCAGTAAACGAGGAGCGGCATGGAGAGGGAACTGATCTTGACATTGGGAGGCGAGGAGCTGCCGGAGTGGATCCGGGTGCTCCCCGTGGGCCGGGTGGAGCTGGCGGATGAGCGGCCGCCCTTCGAGGTGGACCAGGAGTCGCTGGCGGCCATGGTGGCGGCCTTTGAGGCCCGGGGGGTGGACCTGGTGGTGGATTACGAGCACCAGTCCCTGACCGGAGAGCGGGCGCCGGCGGCGGGATGGATCAAGGAGCTCAAGGCGGAAGCCGACGGGCTGTGGGCCCGGGTGGAGTGGACCCCGCAGGCGCAGGAGTATCTGCGGAACCGGGAATACCGCTACTTTTCGCCGGTGCTGAAGCTGGACCCGGAGAGCCGCAGGCCGGTGGCCCTCCTGCAGGTGGCCCTGACCAATGTGCCGGCCATGAAGAGCCTGGAGCCTTTGGTGGCCCGCTACGGTTGGGAGGCGGCCAAATCCGAGCTGGCGGCCCGGCTGGAATTGGGCGCCGAGGCCAAGGAAGAGGAGCTCTGGCTGCGGGCCCGGCAGGTGTGGGGCGAGATTCTGGCGCTCACCGGTTTGGGGCCGGAGGCGACGGTGACGGAGCTGAAGGCGGAGATTGAGGCCCTGAAAACGGCCCGGGGCCGGGTGGCCGCGTTGGAGGCGGAAGTGACGGCCCTGAAAGAGCAGGTGAAAGAAGCGGCGGTGGCCTGGGAAGTGGAAGAGGCGCTCAGGGCCGGGAAGATCACCCCGGCTCAGGAGACCTGGGCGCTGGACTACTGCCGCCGGGATCTGGAGGGCTTTCGGGCCTTTGTGGCGGCGGCGCCCAAGGTGGTGCCGTTGGGGGAGAAGTTTTCCCTGAGCCGGGAAGAGAAGCCCCTCACCGGCCGGCTGCAGCCGCAGGAGCTGGCGGTATGCCGGGCGCTCAACCTTGCGCCGGAAGAGTTTCTGAAGGCCAAAGAGGCCTCAACAGCGAAAAAAACCACGGGGAGGTAACAGGGAATGGCGGCTTTGACTCAGGACCGGGCGACGCCCTACCGGGAAGGCATCGAGATCGACTTTCCGGTGGCGGCGAATGCCAAAATCTTTGCGGGCTCGTTGGTGTGCGCCAATGCCTCGGGATATGCGGTCCCGGCCTCGGACACCGCCGGGCTGAAGTTCCTGGGGGTGGCCCTGGAGCGGGCGGACAACACCGGCGGGGCCAACGGCGCCAAAGTGGTGCGCTTGAGAAGGACCGGGGTGTTCGAGTTCAACGCGGCCAGCATCACCCAAGCCATGGTGGGGGACCCCATGTACGTCAAGGACGACAACACCTTTGACGATGCCGCCGGGTGCACCAACGACATCAAGGTGGGGGTGCTGGTGAAGTACGTGAGCGACACCAAGGGCTGGATCGACATCAGCAGATAAGGAGGGGAGGCAGACCATGATCATCAATGCGGAGAACCTGGCCAGCGTCTATACCGGGCTGACGGCGGTGTTCAACAATGCCTTTCAGACCACGGAGACCTGGTATGAACGGGTGGCCATGACGGTGCCGGCCAAGACCCGGATCATGGACTACAAATTCCTGCTGGATTTCCCCATGGTGCGGGAGTGGATCGGGGACCGGCAGGTGAACGCCATGGAGCCCAAGGCCTTTCAGGTGGAGAGCAAGGACTGGGAGGCCACCATCGAGATTGACCGCAACGACATCGAGGACCAGCAGATCGGGATTTACAACCCGGTGGTGGCGGCTCTGGCCCAGGAGGCCCGGCGGCACCCGGAACGTCTGATTGCGGCCTTGCTGAAAAACGGCACCACCTCGCCCTGCTATGACGGCAAAAACTTCTTTGCCACGGACCATCCGGTGGGGGCGGGGACGGCCTCCAACTACGCCGCGGGCACGGAGGCGGCCTGGTTTCTGCTGGACACCTCCCGGGCGGTGAAGCCCTTCATCTTCCAGGTCCGGCGGGAGGTGCAGCTGGTGCGCATGGACCGGGCCGATGACGAACACGCCTTCATGCGGAAAAAATACCGCTACGGCGTGGATTACCGGGGGGCGGCGGCCTACGGCCTCTGGCAGCTGGCCTACTGCTCCAAACAGGAGCTTAATGCCGCCAACTACGCGGCGGCCCGGTCGGCCATGATGTCGCTCACCAATGCGGAAGGGATGCCCCTGGGGGTGCGGCCCAATCTCTTGGTGGTGCCGCCCAACCTGGAGGCCCGGGCCCGGGAGATCCTCCACGCCCAGTTCATTGTGGGGGATCCGGCCAGCGGGGGGTCCAAATCCAACATCTGGTATGGCACTGCGGACCTTTTGGTGGTGCCGGAACTGCTGTAAGGAAGACACGGTCCGGGGGTCTGAAAAGGCCCCCGGCTGGAGGAGCAGAGATGGGCTGGTTTGGCGGCTATGTGTTGCAGACGGGCAATTTTGTGCCCGGTAACTACGAGATGGTGACGGTGAGCACCACCACCGCCTATTTTTCCAAGTCGAAGATCACCCCCACCACTGGGGCTTTTGCTGGGATGTCGGCGCAGGCGGCGTTGGTGTCGCTGGAGGGGGGGGACATCCGGTTCCGGATCGACGGCACCGGCCCACCCACCACCACTCACGGGCACCTGATGACCAACGGCGACAGCCTGGTCATTACCGGCACCCAGGCCCTCAATCAGTTCCGGGCCATCCGGGCGGGGGACACGGACGGCACGCTCAGAGTCACCTACTTTTATTAACCGGAGAACCTGGGGCCCTGGCCGGCAGCCAGGGTCCCCAGGGAAGCGGGGGTTCAGGGGGGATGGCGATGCTGGCAGGCAAGAAGACCTATCTGACGGCGGCGGCCATGGCGGCGGCGGCCTTCTTGAGGGGGATGGGCTGGCTAGACCAGCAGCAATATGAACTGGTGCTGGGGTTGCTGGGCTCCCTGGGGTTGGCCACGCTGAGGGCCGGAGTCTCCAAACTGTAGGGCCATGGCATATCAGGATCTGGCGGAACACAGCGAAGCGTTGGTGGCCTTACTTGCCACCTTTGGCGGCCTCTGCGGCCTCCTGTTCTGGCGGATGTTTGTCCGGGTGGAAAAGAAGCTGGATGACATGCTGCGGCTGTGCTGCGAGTGCCAGCGGGAGCAGGCGGAACGCTTTGTCTACCGGGATGAGTTCCATCGGGAGCGGGAGTCGCTGTGGACGGCGCTGAACAGCCACGGGCACAGTCACGACGGCCGGGTGGCGCGCTAAGGCGGGCAGGATGCCACCTCTGCGTGTCAGGGGGGAGGTTAAGAGATGACCACAAGCTGGTGGCACCTGCTGCTGAAGCTGGCGGCGGCCTTCCTGGAATTCTGGCGGTTCCGGCGGCAAGAGGAGGCCCGGGAACGGTGCCGGCGCCGGGTGGAGCAGTTGGATCGGGAGCGCCGCATCGAGGAGGAGGTGGCCCATGTCCGCACCCAAGTGGAGGATGAGTTGGTGGCCAAAGGTGGCGGGGCTGATGCTTATCGGGATGCTTTCCGTCGGGTGCGGGAGCTCCAGCGTAGTTAGGGAGAGAATGCCTTTGCCTCCTTTTCCGGCCTTCCCGGAATTGAGCCCGGCCTTTTATGAGCAGGCCCCCCGGGAGGATCTGGAGCGCCTGCTCAAGCGGGAGTGGGAGCTGACGGTCTGGAAGCGCCAGGTGGAGAGCAGGATCGAATAAGGCACCGAGCCTCGGGGCGTTAATGCCAGGTACAGAGCTCGGGGCCAGGAAGGAAAGGGGTGGCGTTATGGCTTATTGCAGTGTCGAAGACCTGCTCAACATGATCTCCCGGGAGGAGCTGGCGGCGCTCACCGCCGAGGCGGGAGAGGAACCGGACAGCACGGTGATCGGAGCGGCCATCGCCAAGGCGGAGGATGAGATCAACACCTATGTGGCGGGCCGGTATGAGGTGCCGTTGGCGCCGGTGCCTGCCCAGATTCTGGGGGTGGCGGTGGATCTCACTCTCTACCACCTCTACTCCCGGCGCAGCGTCATGCCGACAGTGCGGCGCCAGCGCTATGAGGCGGCACTCATGTTTCTTAGGCTGGTGGCCGCAGGACAGGTGCACCTGGAGGAGGCGGTGGGCCAGGGCGAGAAGGCCGGTCAACCGGCGGAGATGACCGGCGGCGTGCGGCTCTTCAGCCGGAGCAGTCTCGGAGACTGGTGAGGAGGCGCCATGTCCGGCTACTCCTGGAGCGAGATTGAGGATGCGGTCGTCGCCGCCTTAAGCCCGGTTTTGGGGGAGCGGGTGAAGACCCTGCGGCCCTACCAGGGGGACTGGCGGGAGGACCTGAAGCAGGAGACCTGGCGACTGCCGGCGGTGCTGGTGCGCCTGGGGGGAACCCGGGCGGCGGCCGTGGGCCCGGGTGCCTATGAAGTGAGCCTGGAGCTGACGGTGCTGGTCCTTAACCGGGATCTCAGGCCGCCGGAGGGCCGTCGGGGCCAGGAAGGCACCTATGCCCTGGGCGCTCTCATCCGCCAGGCCCTCTGGCACCAGGACCTGGGGCGGGAGCTTCTGCCCCTGGCGCTGGCGGAGGAGCGAACGCTTTTGGGTCCCCCGGAATATGAGGTGCACTCCCTCACCTTCAGGACCGGCTGGCTGGAAACGCCGGGGACCGAAGGATGACGGGAGGCCGCATGCGCAGCAGAGCAGGCAGTGAGGTCACGGGGAGGAGATGATGACCCGGTCGATACGGAACTTTCTGGCCACCCACAATCTGGTGGCGGTGTCGGCCCGCTATCAGGAGCCGGCCCTCAATGTGGAGCAGGAGCTGGACACCACTTTGCTGGCGGATCTCAGCACCACCCTCACCTACCGGGCCCTGAAGGCCACCAACCGGGAGGAGATGACGGGGAAAGAAGAGCCGGACCGGATCTATGACCTGGGAGGTACGGTTTCCGGAGTGCTCAGTTTTTCCCATGCCCAGCCGCAGCACTTTGCCCTGGTGCTGGGCTACGCCCTGGGGGAGGTGACCACCAGTCCCCTGGGAGAGGGCTTCCGGCACCGGATCCGGCCGCTGGCGGGGGAGGTGGATGTCAGCCGCTCCAATCCTTCCTTTACCGCGGCCATGCGCTTCGGGCGCCAGGTGATGAAGCGGCGGTTTGCCTCCTGTTTCATCGACCAGGTGCGGGTGGAGCTGGCCAAGGAGGGCTGGGCCAAGCTCTCCGGAGTGGTGAAGGGCACCGGCAAGGTGACGGACAACACGCGCCTGGAGACCCTGAGCGCGCCCTTTAATGCCGGCAGCCTGACCCTGAGCCAGGGTGTGGAGGGCGCCACGCCGGAGGAGCGCCTGGCCAATGTGCAGGCAGTGCAGGTGCTCAATCCGGTTACCCAGGCGTGGGAGGAGGTGCACTATTCCGCGGTCTCCGGGGCGGTGCCGGCCACAGTGACCATCACCCCGCCGGGGGGGAGCAGCGGGGTCACCTCCTACCGGGTCTATTACCTCCCCCGGGAGAGCAGCTGGATGGCCTTCCCGGCCCGGGTGGAGGAGCCACCCCTCAAGGTGAGCCAGGTGGCGGTGTACTTAGGGGGGCGCTGGACCGGCACGGAGTTTGTGGGGGGGCATCTGCTCAGCGCGGAGCTGAAGCGCCTGGTGTGGCAGTTCAGCAATCACCTCTCCCTGGAGCGCACGCCGGGCGGGGGGACGGACTTTGCCAACCGGGCCTTTCGCACCGGGCGGGAGCAGAAGCTCACCCTGGACCGGGATTTCCGGGATTTTCTCCTCCACCAGCACCTGAAAGACGGGGACTGCCTGGGGTTTTACCTCAAGGCCCAGGGGCCGGAGTGGGCTCCAGGGTACCGCTACCAGGTGGAGCTCATCTTCCCCAAGGTGGCGGTGGTGGCGGCGCCGGTGAAGACGGCCCAACGGCGCCTGGCGGAGGAAGTGGAACTGGCGGTTCTGGAGGATGAGACTCACGGCTCGGTCATTGCCTATGTGCAGAACCGGGTGAGCGGCTATGCCGCCGTCCGGCCATGAGGAGCAGCCATGCCCAGGGTATTGGGAGCCAAATCGCAGACCTTGGCCATTGAGGATCCGGTGTCCGGCTCGGTGATCACCCTTTTCTACCGCCTCCCCACCTCAGAGGAGCGGGTGGCGTACCAGTTGGCCGCCTACCGCCTGGAGGGGGGCGAGCGGCAGTTCCGCCTGGGGGAGACGCGGCTGGAGTTCGGCCTGAAAATCCTCACCGGCTTTCAGCCCGGGGATTTCCTGGTGGAGGGGGAGGGGGGCCGAGTGCCACTGAGTCCGGAGCGCCATCCTGACTGGAAGGAGCGTCTGGCGGCGGCGGCCCCGGACCTCATCTCCTATCTGGGGCAGCAGGTCTTTGAGGGGTTGCGGGTGGCGGCCC
>JBBFLF010000013.1 GCA_037481655.1 Desulfobaccales bacterium
CCCTACCCTTTATAAGGGATTGGGGGAGGGGCGGGGGAGGGGGTAAGGGCCTGTGGCCCTTAGCCCCCTCCCCCGATCCTTTTCCGGTTCCCTTGCTCAACTCAGCCGCTCCATGCCGGGGGCTTTGGGGAAGGAGCCCAGGAGTTTGAACCAGGCGCTCAGGTGGCGGATTTCCTCCAGGGCCTGGCCCACGTGGGGGTCGGCCTGGTGGCCGTCCAGGTCCACGAAGAAGAGGTAGCGCCAGGCTTCGGTCTTCATGGGGCGGGAGACGATGCGGCTCATGTTGATTTCCCGTTCCGCCAGGGGGCGTAGGGTATGGTATAGGGCGCCGGGTACGTCGTCCACCGCGAAGATGATGGAAGTCTTGTCGGAGCCGGTGGGGCCCGGCGCGTCGGGGCCGATGACGAAGAAGTGGGTGACGTTGCCGGGGTGGTCTTCGATGCGTTTCTCGATGACCCGAAGGTCGTAGAGGGGTGCTGCAAAGGCGCTGGCGATGGCTGCCGAGTTGGGATTTTTGGCGGCTTTCTGGGCCGCGGCGCCGGTGGAGGCCACTTCCAGCACCGGGATGTCCGGTAAATGCGTGGCCAGCCAGCGGCGGCATTGGGCGAGGGCCTGGGGGTGGCTGTAGATCACCTCCACATCCGAAATCTGGCCGGAGCGGGAGAGGAGATCGTGGCTGATCTCCAGGTAAATCTCACCGCAGATGCGCAGGGAGTTTTCGGCAAAGAGGTCCAGGGTTTCGTTCACCACGCCTTCGGTGGAGTTCTCGATGGGCACCACGCCGTAGTGGTATTTCTCCTTGCTCACCTCGCTGAAGACTTCCCGGATGGTGGCCATAGGCCGGTAGCGGGTGGCGTGGCCGAATTTCTTCAGGGCCGCCAGGTGGGAGAAGGTGGCCTCCGGCCCCAGGAAAGCCACGGACAGGGGCGCCTGGATCTCCCGGGCGGCGGAGATGATCTCCCGGAAGATGTTGCGCAAGGCCGCAGAAGTGAGCGGCCCCGGGTTTTTGTGCAGCAGGTGGGCCAGCACTTCCTCTTCCCGGCGGAAATCCAGGGTGCGCTGGCCCTCCCGGTTCTTGATCAGCCCGATCTCCTGGGCCAGGGCCTGGCGGCGGTTGAGGAGCGCCAGCAGCTCCTCGTCCACCTGGTCGATGGCGGCTCGCAGCCGTTCTTTGTCCGTCATGGTCATTTCTCGGTGATGGTTTCCGTGACTTTATGGCCGAAATGGCGCCCGGCTTCCTCCAGGGCGGCCAGCACCTCCTCCCCGGGCTTTAAGGCCACGATGGAGACGGCCTCGCCCCCAGGCCGGGTGAGGCGGATGGTCTCAGCGTTCTGCAGGATGGTGCTGAACTCCTTCCCGTCGGCTTCGGCGGTCACCAGCATCAGGGGTCGGCTCTCCACCTTCACCCGGCCCACCACCGCCGGCCGGGTGCTGCCGTCGTGGCGCACCACCAGGACCTCATCCCCCGCTTTCAGCTCCCCCAGATAGCGGGTCTTGCCGCCGGTGACCCGGATGTAGGCGTGTACCGGTCCGGCGTTCACCCGGAAGGGTCGGGGCGCCACGTAGGGGTTTTCCAGGGACTCGGCGTGCACCAGAAACAGCCCCCCGGAAGAGTTGCCCACCAGCATGCCTTCCCCCAACCCCAGGTTGGAGCAGGTGTCCACGCACACCCGGTCCCCCATCCCCAAGGGTTTGAGGCCGGTGATGCGGGCCACCGTCAGGGCCACTGGCGGGGAGGCCTCTTTCACCAGACGGGCCACCGCCTTGATGACGGAGGGGTCCCGGCTTGCTACCACCACGCCGTCCACGCCCTTCTCCAGCACCCCCAGAGCGGTGCGGGCCTCTTCGGGGCTGGCCACCTCCACAAAGATATTGCCGCTTTGGGCCACCAGGTTTTCCAGGGGGATGATGGTCCAGTCCGGGGTGCGGACAATGACCGGCAGCTCCCGGGCCAGGCGGATGACCTCCGCTTCGTCCTCGGTGGAGGTCACCGTCACTTCCGCCACCTGCCGCCCCGGCACCAGGTCGCCGTCTTCGGCCACCACTGTGATGAGGCCCAGGGCTTTGACCTCCGCAGCTTTCCCTGGCGGCACCCACACCGCGTCGGCGCCGGACTCCAGGGCGGTGGTCACCAGTTTCTTGTCCCAGGGGTCGATCTTCACCCACAGCTTTTTCATGGGTTCTCTGCCTCAACTGGCCGCCCGGCGGCCCACTTCCACGGCGCTCAGGAAACCCAAGGCCTCATCCACGCTGGCGTTTTCATGCACGATGAGGCTGATGGCTCCCACCATGCGGGCCGGATCCCGGTGCTGGAAGATGTTGCGGCCGATGGAGACTCCGGCCCCGCCGGCCTCGATGGAATCCTTCACCATCTCCAGGATCTCCCGGTCCGAGTTCATCTTGGGGCCGCCGGCGATGACCACCGGCACGGGGCAGCCCCGCACCACCTCCCGGAAGGACTCCACCGAGCCGGTATATGAGACCTTGATGATGTCGGCGCCCAGCTCCGCCCCCAGCCGGGCCACGTGCTTGATGACCGCGGCATCGTATTCGTTCTTGATCTTTTCCCCCCGGGGGTACATCATGGCCAGGACCGGCATGCCCCAATCCCGGGCGTGGCGGCAGACCAGCCCCAGGTCGCTCAGCATCTCCTTTTCCGAGCCGTTGCCGATGTTGACGTGGATGCTCACCGCGTCCGCGCCCAGCTTGATGGCCTCCTCCACGGTGCACACCAGGGTCTTGGCGTTGGGGAAGGGTGAGAGCACTGTGGAGCCCGAGAGATGAATGATGAGCCCCACATCCTTGCCCCGGCGGCGATGGCCGCCCTCCACCAGGCCCTTGTGAATGACGATGGCGTTGGCGCCTCCGGAGGCCACCGCATTGACGGTGGTCTTCATGTCGATGAGGCCCTCGATGGGTCCCACCGTCACCCCGTGGTCCATGGGGACGATGACGGTGCGTCCCGTCTCCCGGTTCATAATGCGTTCCATGCGGATGAGTTTGCCGATCACGTCGCCTCCTCCCGCCGGGGCACCGGGGGCCGGCCCAACAAAAAAGCCGTGGCCCCCTCTGGTGCGCCACGGCTTTTAAAAGTTTGCTGGTTTGTGCTGTTAAGGACTTTTAAAAGTCGAGGCGCACCTGTAGCCCCAAAAATAATAGTAGCTAAAATAAAAGCCACGGAGCTGGAGCCCAAGGTGCATGTGAATTTTTCCTCGACTTGATTCATGCTAAATTTTTTGCGCCGGGGCTGTCAAGCTTTTTTTGTGTGTCTGAAGGGATGGGCAGGGGAAATGGGCTTCACGCTCTCCACTCAGACACCCCACCCCCTATAAAGGGTTGGGGGAGAGGGTCCGGGAGAGGGGGCAGGGGCCAGTGGTCCCTGGCCCCCTCTCCCGGAAATTGGCTCATTCAGCCGACTGACTGGGAAAAGCGGCCCCCGGTTTCCCCTTAAAGCGCTTTACCGCTTTATATTTAGTTAAATGCTCCGGCCTGACCCGGTCAGGCAGGATGCCGGTGTCAGCTGTGTTATTTTGAGAGGAGGGATGGGGCTCCTAGGGCCCCCGTCCTCCCTTTAAATACCTCACCCCCATAAGGGGTTTGGGGGTGAGGGTCTGGGAGAGGGGGCAGGGGCCGGTGGTCCCTGGCCCCCTCTCCCGGCTAATCTTCCTGCGCGGCAGGGGGTGAACTGCCCCCGGCTTGCCTTCCTCCCATATGGCGATGACCGGCGGCTTGGCTTACATTCTCCTGTGGTTTCCCGAGCGCACCCAGACCTTCATCCGGGAGGAGGTGGCCACCGTGGCCGCTAACGCTCTGCCGGTGCGGGTCTATACCCTTTACGGCCCTCAGCGGGGCGCCCCGCCAGCCCCTCCGGTGCCCGTCACCCGGCTGGGGATGACGGCGGCGGGCACTCTCCTTCGCCATCTGGCCGGTATCCGTCGGGAATGCGGCCCTGACGCCCCAGGCTGCCTCGCCCGGGTGCTTTTCCGGCGCTGGCGCAGTCTGGAGACTGCCGGCGAAGCCCTGTGGGCGGTGCTGGCAGGGGTGTATCTGGCCAAGCGCATTCAGGCGGAGGGAGTCGCTCATATCCACGCGCCTTGGGCCGACGGGCCGGCCACCGCCGCCTGGGTGGCCTCGGAGCTCAGCGGCATCCCTTTCAGCTTTGCCGCCCACGCCCAGGATATCTTCCCGCCGGACGGGGCCCTGACAGAAAAACTGCAGGCCGCGGCCTGGGTGCGCACCGTCTCCCGGTTCAACCGGGACTATCTGGCGGGCCTCTGCCCCCCTACGGCAAAGAAAATCCTGAACATTCCCGTGGGGGTGCCCCTGCCGGCCCTGGACCCGACGCCCCCAAAACGCGCCCCCGGGCCTTTCCGGCTGCTCTCCGTGGGGCGCCTGGTGGACAAAAAGGGCTACCCGGTACTCCTGGCAGCCTGTCGCCTCCTCGAGGAGCAGGGCCTGGCCGTGCGCCTGACCCTGGCCGGGGACGGCCCCCGGCGCCGGGCCCTGGAAAGGCAGGCCCATGCCCTGGGCCTGCAGGTGACCTTCCTGGGGCATGTGCCCCACCGCGAGGTGCCCCGCCTGTACCGGGAGGCGGACCTCTTTATCCTCCCCTGCCGGGTGGACTCCCGGGGGGACCGGGACGCCACCCCCACCGTGCTCAAAGAGGCCCTGGCCCTGGAGGTCCCGGTGGTGAGCACGTCGGTTTCCGGCGTTCCGGAGCTGGTTATTCCCGGCGAGACGGGCTGGCTGGTGCCGCCGGAAGATCCCGCGGCGCTGGCCGCGGCCATCCGGGAGGCCCTGGCCGACCCCGCCGAGGCCCGCCGCCGGGCCAAAGCCGGCCGGGAGCTGGTGGCCCGGGAGTTCAATGCCCGGGTGAATTACGCCCGTCTGGCGGCCTGCTTCCGGGCCAGCCTGGCCGGTCTGAACCCCGGGGAGAACTCCAACTGGCAGGAGGAGGCGAGGTGAATCAGCCAAGGGAAGTGGCATCCCTGGGCCAGAAATCTCTGGGGTCTCAGTGACAGGAACCTGATATGGTATGGGCCTGCGCGGCGGCCATGCTCCTCACCCTGGGCCCCCTGGCGGCCCTCATCCTTCTAGGCGCCGGTCGCCTGGCCCGGAGTCTTGGGGAACCCCCGCCCCCTAGCGCCCCCTGGCCCCGCCTGAGCCTCATTGTGCCGGTGGCGGGCCCCCCCGAGGGCCTGGCCGCCGAGCTCACCACTCTCCTCACCCAGGATTACCCCGACTACGAGGTCCTGGTCGTCACCGCCCGCCTCGACGAGCCTGGGGTGCCACTGATCCAGGAGTTGATGCGGCGTTTTCGGCATCTGCGCCATGTGGTGAGCGGCCCAGCCCGGAGCTGCGGCCAGAAAAACCATAACCTCCTGGCCGGGCTCGGGCTTGCCGATCCCCGCTCCCCGGTGATTGCCTTCTGCGACCGGGGGCGCCTGGCCCCTCCGGATTTCCTGCGCCATCTGGTGGCCCCTCTTCTTGCAGGCGCCCAGGTGGCCAGCGGCTATCATCGCCTCCACCCCGACAAGCCCTGCCTCGCCGCTCTGGCCCGGGCCGCGGTGGTCCTGATGCTCCGCCTCACCCGGGAATTCCCCGTCCTGATGCAGCCCTGGGGCGGCGCCACCGCCCTGCGAGGGGAGCTTTTCACCAGCCTGGGCATCCCGGCCCTGTGGGCCAGGACCGTGGTGGACGACGTCTCCCTGGCCGCCCGGCTGAAGAAGTGCCGGGTGCCCGTGGTGTCCGCCCCCGGCGCCCTCCTGACCACCCCCGCGGCGCCTGAAACCTGGGGGCAGGCGGTGGCCTGGCTCACCCGGCAATGGCTCTATCTGAAATATTACTTCCCCGGCACCTGGCTGGCGGCCGGGCTTCTCGTCCACCTCACCCTGGCCCTCACTGCGGCCGTGGGGTTACAGCTCCTGATGACCCCTTTGCTGGGTGTGGGTCTGGAAACCTGCCTGGCCGCCGGCTATGTGGGCGCCCTGAGCCTGCTGTGCACCCGCCTCCACCGCCTGCTTCAGACTCCGGTTAGGAGAGGCCAGGCCCTGCTCCTCTGGCCGGCCGCGTTGCTTTTGGCCGCCTGGGCGCACCTGGCCTCCGGTGTCACTCACGTTTTGCGCTGGCAGGGGCTGGCATACCGGATGGGCCTGGGCGGCGAGGTGCGCCAGATATGGCGGACGGACTCATCAGACTCCCCCGCCGCCGGCAGTGTGCTCGGACTCGGGGGCAAGGAGGGGGCCCGGAAAACCTGAACTCTACACCTGGTTCTCGATGTATTCCTGGGACAGGGCGTACTTCACCAGCTCCGCCATGGTGGAGAAATTCAGCTTTTCCATGATGTTATAGCGATGGCGACGCACGGTGTTGACGCTGATGAACAACAATTCGGCGATCTCCTGGGCCCGCTTGCCCTCCGCCAACAGTTTGAGGATTTCCCGTTCCCGGGCCGTGAGGATTTCTTTCTTGCCCTCCTCCCGCTGCAGGCTGATGAGCACGTCGGTGAGCAAGGGGGAAAGGCACTTTTCGCCCCGGCGCACCGCCTGCAGGGCCCGCACCAGTTCCGAGGCCGGATCCTCCTTCAAAAGAAAGCCGTCGGCCCCGTCCATCAGGGCCTGACGGACGAATTCCTTTTTTCGGTGCATGGTGAGGATGATCACCTTCACTTCCGGGTGATACCGTTTGATCTCCCGCATGGCCTCCAGCCCCCGCATGTGGGGCATGGAGATGTCCAGCAAAATGAGGTCCGGCCTGTGGGTCTTGAGGAAGTCCAGCAACTCCAGGCCGTCCCCCACCTCGCCCATGACGCTGACCCCTTCCACCCGCTCCAGGAGCTTGCGCACCCCGGCCCGGAACATGGTATGATCATCGGCCAGCACTATCTGGTATGGTTTCATCCGTGCTCTCCTTCCTGGGGAATGGTGAAAGTAATTCTGGTGCCGTGGCCCGGCCGGCTCCAGAGATGAAAATCCCCCCCGAGGATGCGGACCCGTTCCTCCATGGCCAGCAATCCCAGGGTGCCTTTGGTGCGGGAGGTCAGGGACTGGTCGAAACCCTGGCCGTCATCCTGGATCTCGAAAACCACCCGGCCATCCTCCCGGGCGGCGGTCAGGGAGACCCGCCGGGGGTCGGCGTGTTTGCCGATGTTGGTGAGAGCCTCCTGCACCACCCGGTAGATGGCGGTCTGCACCGGCAGAGGAAAGAGGCCGTCCAGGTCTTCCAGGTCCACGGTCCAGGAGATGTCTTTCTTGAGGGCCCGGAAATCGTCGATCAGGGAAGTAAGGGCGGTGGTCAGTCCCAGGTCCTCCAGGTCCCCGGGGCTCAAATCCAGATACAGCCGCCGCACCTCGGCAATGGTGGCGGCAATCTCCTGCAGCATTTCCTGGATCTCATTCTTCATGGCCTCCAGCTGCGGGGAGAGCTCCGCCTCCAGCGCCTCCAGCCTCAGCTTCAGGGTGAGGAGGCGATGGCCCAGCTCGTCGTGCAGCTCCGCCGCCAGACGCTTGCGTTCGTTTTCCTGGGCCTTGAGAAGCTGGGCCGCCAGCGTCCGGAGCTTGGCCTCGCTTTCCCGCAGGGCCTCCTCCGCCACCCGTCGGGCGGTGATGTCGATGCCGATGGCCCCCACCAGGGGGGTGCCGCCGTCGGGGGGCGGGATGGGGAAGCGGGTGAGCAGCCAATAACGGGTCTTCCCGTCCCGCTCCAGGGTTTCCAGGTGCTGCAGGGATTCCCCCCCTTCCCGCACCTGCCGGTTCAGCTCCCCCTCCCTCCGGGCCAATGCCTCGACCGACCCTGAGGTCTCACCCGGGGAGGTGCCGAAGATTTTTTCCCAGGTGTCATTGGCATAGAGGATGGTGTCCGCCGCATCCAGGATCACCGCCGCGCCGGGCACATTCTGCATGAAGGCGGCAAACCGGGTCTCGCTTTCCCTGAGGCGGGCCTCGGCCTGCTGGCGTTCATCGATCTCCCTCAGGATGCGGGCATAGGAGGACTGGAGCTCGGCAATCTTGGCCATGGCCTGGCTCTCCAGATCCGCCACCTGCCCTTGGGCCCGCCTGAGCAGCCGCCGGGTGGAGCGGCCGTACCAGTAGGTCAGGACCAGCAATCCCAGGATGAAAACGCCGTTGACCAGGAAAATGAGAGGTCCCACGATGTGTGGCTCACCTCCCCGCCGGCAGGGGCAGGTCCTGGGTCCCGGGCCTTACATGGCCTCGGGTTCGGGCCCGGGTTCCGGGACCAATTGAGGCGGCGGGGCCTTGTCGGAGGGTGCGGCCTTCTTGGCCGGCTTGCCCTTCGCCGGAACGATCTGACCCCGGGTGGTGACTGGCACCGGCCTCAGAAACCGGGCCTCCACCCAGCCCTCGGCTCCCGTTTCCGGAAAACGTACCTTGCGCCAGCGGGCCCCGGATTCAGCAATGCTTTCCACCTTGTCATTGAGCTTGAGACGCCGCAAGACCTGGGAGTCCTTCAGGGGCAGGAGGTGCAAGGCGGCGGTATCCGAGGCCACGTAGAGATATACCGGAGAGGCGGGGGGCGGGTTCCCGGAAGCTGTCTGGCCCTCTGGGGTTGCCGTGACCGGCTCCGGAGGCAGTTTGTCCGCCAGGTGGACTGCCGGCACCCAGCCGATGGCCCGGTCCTTTTCCATCAGCACCAGCCACCATTCCTGCCGTTCCGTCAGTTTCTGCACCCGATCGCCGAACTCCAGGCGCCGCCGGGAGGTGGCCTCCGGGTGGGGGGAATCCCGCACCGGCAGCTCCTTGGCCACCACATAGTAGGTCTGCCCGGGAAGCGGCCGCTCACTGAGCAGGGCCCGCTGCGTCCAGCCCACCGCCCCGTCCCGCCGGGATTTCACCCGCCACCAGCCGTTAGGAAGGGACTCCAGCACCTGGACCTCATCGGCCAGATAAATTTCGCTCACCACCGGACAATCCAGCTCCGGGCAGGAGCGCAGATAGGATACCGCCGGAATGCTGTAAAAGACCCGGGGCTGAGGAGGGGACGGGACGGTGGCACAGGCCGGGGCCAGGAACAGGATCGCCACCAGCAGCCTGAGGGGCTGAACCCAGGTGCATACCCGCATGATCCCTCCTCAGTTTGGCCGGACCCGGCCTGAATTTCCTTCGGGAAAAGTCTCCAGCTCCTGGATGAGCCATTGACCGGAGGCCCTGGTGAACTGCACCTGGTAGGTCTTGATGTGGCTCTTCACCGCCTGGGTGGCCCGGTCCCGGGTGGTGAAATCCCAGGTGACTGTCCCCCGGACCACGCCGTCGGACACCGCCTTCAGATCCTTGACATGGTAATGCATGTCCAGGTAGTCGTAGCGCTGCCAGAGGGAGACCATGGTCTCTCGTTTCCGGGCCAGGTCCGGCAGGGTAGGGGAGTAGGCGCTCAGGAAGAGCTCCGGGTCTTTGGCAAACTGGGCTTCCCGGATGCGGTTCAAGAGCCCGGCCAAATCCTCCCGGGCCGGAAACTCCGGGAAGGTGTCGGGAGTGCTGACCGGTCTTGGCAAGCTGGCCGAGGGCACCGCCGTGGACACCGCCGGCGCCGCCGGCTGGCGGACCGCGGGCGGCACATAGACCATCACCAGGAAATAGGTCAGGGCCAGCACTGCCAGGACGGTCCAGATGAGCAGGAGCTGGCGCCAGATGCGGCGCACCGCTTCCACCAGGTTCTCATTGAGGCGGCGGGACACCTGGACCAGCTCTGCGGCCTCCGCCTGCAAAGCAGCCCGGGCCTGCTCCACCGCTTCCCGGGTGTGCGTCATCTCATCCATGGGCCCCTCCGGCACACATGACCGACAGCCCAAGGCCGTCGGGAAACGCCTGGCCGCCATTAATGTCTGAAGACGACTGCTTCACTAGACATTACATTATCACAATCCGCCGTGTAAAAAAACCGCCTTGATGGCTGGGGGTCACTCCCCCCAGTGCTCCTTGAGGAACTGCTCCCGGCCGGACAGGCTCCGGTAGGTGCAGTAACGCCCCGGGTTTTTCCGGGCAAAATCCTGATGATATGCTTCGGCCGGGTAAAAGGTGGTGAAAGGCAGGATCTCCGTGACGATGGGCCGCCGGAAGCGCCCGGAGGCCGCCAGGGCCGCCTTGGAGGCCTCTGCCACCTGCCGCTGTTCCTCATCGTGATAAAAAATGACGGTGCGGTAATGCCGCCCCCGGTCGGCAAACTGGCCCCCCGGGTCGGTGGGGTCCACCTGTCGCCAGAAATGCTCCACCAGCTCGCCGTACGAGATCTTCCGGGGGTCAAAGAGGACCTGCACCGCCTCCACGTGCCCTTTCACGGCGTAATCCTCATAGGTGGGGTCAGCCCCCTGGCCCCCGGCATAGCCGGAGACCACCCTCACCACCCCGGGAAGTTTCCGGAATTCCGCTTCCACACACCAGAAACAGCCGCCGGCAAAGGTGGCTTTCCGGTACTGCTCGCTCGCCATAACTCTCTCCTCGGTCCCCCCCGGCGCCGCCAGGGCCACCAGCCCGAGAAACAGCGCCAGGCACCCCGCCGCCACTCCTGAATAACGCACGGGAAACCCTTTCAAGGTTTTTTCCAAAAGATAGGTAGTGATCAGGGGATATGCCAGAAAGAGGAGATAGAAAAGAAAGGGGGCAAGTTCATCTCGAACCGCCCCCCGAGGGACAAGGGCAAAAGCAGGCTTAGCGCACGATGAGCACGCTACAGGGGGCATGGCGGCTCACCTTCTCCGCCGTGGTGCCCAAAAACGCGGCCCACACTCCGGAAAGCCCGGTGTGCCCCACCAGCACCAGGTCGAAGCCCCCTTCCCGGGCCACCTGGACGATGGTCTGGGCCGCATGCCCCGACCGGAGGAGAGTCTTCAACTCCACCCCGGCGGCCTCAGCTTGGGCCTTGGCCTCCTTGAGGAGCTGGCCGTAGTAGGCATCGGCGTAAGCCTTCTCCTCCTCCACCTCGTCAATGGTGGCGGCGAAGCGGGGCAGCTTCTCCTGCACTGCCAAGGCGGTGAGCTCCGCCTGGTGCAGTTTGGCCAGCTCCAGCCCCGCCGCCAGGGCCTTGACGGCGCCCTCGGAGCCGTCATAAGCCACCAAGATCTTGCGGTACATGCTCCCCTCCTGACCTTTTTATGCCCTACTCTTCCGGCATGTGCAGGAAGTGCTCGCTGGTGCCCACAATTTCCGGTTCCGCTTCCAGACCCAGGGACACCTCCCGGGGCTGAAACCACACCTGGGCAATGATGGTGGGAATGACCGCCGAGGCGATGACGCCGGCCACCAGAACGGAATACTGCGACTGGTCAATATACCCGTGGGTCAGCCCGAAGAGGGCGGAAATGCTTCCGAAGGTCAACCCGGTGGCCATGAGCAGGGTGGTATAATTGCTCTCTCTCACCGGGATCCCGAACAGCCGGCACAGCGGCCAGATGCCCACGATCTTGGTGACCATCTTCATGGCCAGCAAGGCCACCAGGGCCCCAAAGCCCGCCACCAGGGCCGGCAACGACACCAGGGTGCCCGCCTTGATGAAAAAGAAGGGGGTCAACAGGGCAAAGGTGGTGGCCCTGAGGCGGTGCAGAATCACCTTGTCGTGCACAAACAGCCCGGCAATCACCATCCCGAAGAGGTAAGCCGGCAGCACCGCCTCGCTCCGGGCCGTCACCGCCAGGCCCCCCAGCACCGTGAGCACCAGGAAGATGAGCTTGATCTCCGGCTCGATCACCCGGCCCCCCCAAAGGGAGAAAAACCAACGGCACAGGCGGGGCAACTGCCACAGGGCCACCAGGGTAACCGCCGCAAAGATCAGGAGCCAGCGATCATACTCGGCAAACAGGAGCCCCAGGGCCAGCACCGTGCCCAGATCGGTGATGAAGCAGGCGGCCAGGATGAGTTTCCCCAGCTCGGTGTTGTTGAGACCGGTCTCCACCATCACCGCATACACCACCGCCATGGAGGTGGTGGACATGGCCACCCCGGCAATCTGGGCCGCTTGCGAGGACCAGCCGCCCACATAGTAGGCGTAGGCCATGCAGCCCAAAAAAGGCGCCAGAAAGGAGATGAAGCCGATGGCCAGGCTGGGCTTCCACAGACGCCGGAAGGCCTCGGGCTCGATCTCCGCCCCCGCCAGAAAGGTGAGGACCACCGAGGCGAAACCGGCGAGAAAGTTGATCCAGGGAGTGGGCTTGAAGATCTCCCAACCGAAGGTGGTGCCTAAATTCCCGGCAATGCAGCCCAAAAAGATTTCCACCAGGGCCACCGAGATGCCCACCCGGATGGAGATGAGGCTGGCCAACAGGGCCACCCCGATCCAGGCCGCGGCCGTATACCAGACCTGCTCCATGATATCCTCCGGATGCCCGGGGGCGGACGTGAAAAAACTCCTGTCCCGCCACCATCAGGATCAGGAGTCATCAGCGTGAAACGCGGTTCGGACGACCACGACCGCCCGGGCGGACTCCATCGCCGCGCATCTTGAGACTATCAGGGTCATCTCCCCCCTGTCAAGCAATTGCTCTCTTGATGTGTTTTCTTTCACATTGACATTGGCTCACCTTTCCCTTAGATTAAAACTAGGCGATGAAGTCCGCCTTCAACCGCCCGGCCATGAGGCGCAGGGCTGATGACTTCTGTCCAGTACATCCGGGCAGAAGTTTTTTTATTGGCCCGGTTTTTTAGGGAGGCCCGTATGGGAACCTATCAGGAACTGAAAGAGGCTCTGGAGCGGCAGCTCACCCGCTTGGCGCAACTGCCGGAGATCCCCCAGGGCACCTTGCACAACCTGCTGGACAAACTGCGCCAAAATCGCTTTCACCTGGTGGTCATGGGCGCTTTCAAGCGGGGCAAGAGCACTCTCATCAACGCCCTTTTGGGGGAAGCCCTCCTGCCCACTGCCATCATCCCCCTCACCTCGGTGGTCACCATCCTCACCTACGGCGAGCAGGTCCGGATCGAGGTGCGCTTCCAGGACGGCAGCACCCGCCTCATCTCCCCCCCGGAACTGGTGGACTACATCACCGAGCGGGGCAATCCCGGCAACCGCAAGGGGGTCCGGGAAGTGGAGATCACCTACCCCTCCGACTACCTTAAAGACGGCGTCTGCATCATCGACACCCCGGGAGTGGGCTCCATCTACAGCCATAATACCGACGTGGCCTACAATTACCTCCCCTATGTGGATGCCGCCATCTTTGTGGTCACGGTGGATCCCCCCCTGTCCGCCGCGGAGCACGAGTTCCTCCGGGACATCCGGGAATACGTCCACAAACTCTTCTTTGTCCTCAACAAGATTGACTACGTGGACGAACCCGAGCGCCAGGAGGCCCTGGAATTCACCCGGCAGGTCCTGCAGGCGGACCTGGAGACCGAGCAGGTGAACATCTTCCCCCTCTCCGCCAAAATGGCGTTGGAAGGGAAACACAACGGCCACCCGGAGCTCCTCACCCTGAGCCACCTGCCGGAGTTCGAAGAGCATCTGCGGGACTTCCTCTACCGGGAAAAGGGGCAGGTGCTCCTGGTTTCCTGCCTCAGCGGCGCCCTGAAGGCCATCACCGACTCCACCCTGGCCCTGAAGGTGGAGCGCCAGGCCGCCGCCCTGCCGGTGGCCGAGCTGGAGGCCAAAATCTCCCAGTTCAACCGGGAACTGGAGGGCCTGGAGAAGGAGCGGGAGATGTCCCTCCTCCTCCTGGACGGCCGCCTCAAGGGCGTGGCCACCCAGTTTGACGCCGATCTCGAGACCTTCCGGCGGGAGACCACTACCCGTCTGCGCCGGGAAATCGACACCGTCTTTCAGGAAAAGAGCCGACTTTCCGGGGACTTGCGCCAGGAGATGGAAAAGTACCTCTTCGGGGCCCTCAGGGACCTGTTCACCGGCTGGCGGCGCCAGGAAATCGACAAGCTCTCCCAGACCCTGGCGGAGACCCACCAGGAGTTTGCCACCCGCAGCAATGCCATCCTGGAGCGCCTCACCCAGCTCACCGCCCGCATCTTTGATTTCTCGCTGAGAGGCTTTGCCGTGGAGGAAACCTTCACCGACAAGAGCCGCTTCAGCTTCAAGTTCAAAGAGGAGCCGGTGGGCCTGGAGATCCTGCAGATGACCATCACCGGTCTTCTGCCCCGGGCCTTGACCAAGGGGATGCTCCTCAAGAAACTTCAGGATAATGTGGTGGAGCTGGTGGACAAACACTGCGGCCGGCTGCGCTGGGACTTCCACCAGCGCCTGCAGGAGATCGGCCGGGAATTCCGCCAGAGCTGGCTGGCCCGCCTGGATGATACCACCGAGAGTATCCGCCAGGCCCTGGAACGGGCCCGGGCCCAGAAGCAGGCCAGCGCCCAGGCGGTGGCAGCCCGGGCCGGGGAGCTGGACCGCAGCCTGGCGGCCATCCTTCAGGCCGAGGCGGAGCTGGCGGCCCTCCGGGAACGCCTAGCCGCCTGACGCAAACCGAAAAAAAATCGGCCGGGTCAGAAGGGGAATTGACCCAGCTTTTCCTGAACCTATAATTTGAGTAAAGACTTTATCCTTTCATCCCCAGGAGGCGGTTATGAAGGAATATGAAGAGATCATGCGGCAAAAAGGTCTTCCCAGGGTAGGCCAGCTGGTGCGCAGCAAAAAGTACGGCACCCTCTGGCGGGTCATGGAGAAAAAGGAGATCTGGCGCAACATCGATCCCGATCCCAAAACCGGTGAGCCCCGCATGGTTCCGGCCATCTACCTCCTCTATTGGAAGGTGCAGGAAGGGGTCACCCCTGGGGTGGGCCGCCTCATGGGTTATGAGTACACCCTCTACGACAATACCTTTCACCTGAACTGGGAAATCGTGGAATAGCGGCTGCAGCGTCGTGAGAACCGGTCGGATTCATGAGGCGGGGGCATTACCCCCGTCTTTTTTTCGCCGCCCACAGGCTCCCCGGCTCGGGGCTTAAGATGTGGTGAAAAATCTTGGCGGCCGGGCCAGCCGGGAACCGAGAAAAAAATTGTGGCCCTGGACCTTGGTTCACTACAATGGCAGGGAGAAAGGTGAGAAGGGGGCGACCTCAGGCCCCTGGGCCACCGTCCCTCACAGAGAAAGGATCAGGTTATGACGCAGATCATCCTCGTGCGCCACGGACAGACCCCCTGGAACAAGGACAAGATCTTTCGCGGTTCCAAGGACATCCCTTTAAACGACCAGGGCCGGGAGGAGGCCCGTTTGGCTGGGGAGTGGCTCAAGGGCGAGACCATCCATGCCGCCTACACCTCGCCCCTGTCCCGCTCCCGGGACACCGCCGAAGCCATCGCCCGCCATCACGGCCTTACGGTCCAGGACCTGCCGGGGTTAAGCGACCTGTGCTACGGCGACTGGGAGGGCCTGCCCCTCACCGAGGTCAAGGTGCGCTACGCCGACCTCTACCGCCAGTGGGAGACCGCCCCCCACACGGTGCGCTTCCCTAACGGCGAGACCTTGGACGAGCTGCGGGCCCGGGCCCTGGCCGCAGTGGAGGAGGTTCTCAAGCGCCGTCCCGGCCAGACCGTGCTCCTCTCCGCCCACCGGGCGGTGAACAAGGTGCTCATCGCCGCCTTCATCGGCCTGGACAACTCCCACTTCTGGCGCATCGGCCAGGACACCACCGCCATCAACCGCTTCACCCGGGTGGGGGACGTCTGGCACATCATGGCCGTCAACGACACCTGCCATCTCCGGGGCCTGGCCCGGGGCGAATACGTGGATTTCTGAGGCCGGCAGGGCGCCTGCCGGTACATTGAGGGGAGGGCCGGGGGAGCAGTGGCTCCCCCGCCCTCCCCTCAAACTCCCCACCCCACCCCCTGTACGGGGTTGGGGGAGAGGGGGTGGGAGAGGGGGCAGGGGGCCGCGCTCCCTGGCCCCCTCTCCCACGTATTCTCACCCTCAGATCACTTTGTGCAGGGGGTATTCCACGATCCCCTGGGCCCCGGCGTTGATGAGGCGGGGGATGAGATGGCGCACCTCGCTCTGGTTCACCATCACCTCCACGGAATACCAGTCCGTTTCATACAAGGGGGCGATGGTGGGGGCGAGCAGACTGGGCAGGATCTCCACAATGGTCTTTAAGCCCTTCTCCGGGATGTTCATCTTCAGGCCCACCATATTCTCGGCCCTGAGCGCCCCCAGGAGCAGCACCATGATGTTGCCGATCTTCTCCCGCTTCCAGGGGTTCTTCTCCCAGACCTCGGGGTTGGCGATGAGCTGGGTGTTGGACTGGAAGAATTCGTGAATGATCTTGAGGCCGTGGGCCTTGATGGTGCTGCCGGTTTCGGTGACCTCCACCACTGCGTCCGCCAGTCCCGCGGCCACCTTGGCCTCGGTGGCCCCCCAGGAAAACTCCACCGTCACCGGGATGTTGCGCTCGGCGAAATATCTCTTGGTGTAGTTCACCAGCTCGGTAGCGATCTTTTTCCCTGCCAGGTCTTTTAGGCTCCTGATCTCGGAATCCGCCGGCACCGCCAGCACCCAGCGCACCGGGTTGGTGGAGGCTTTGGAGTACATGAGGTCGGCCACCACCACCACCTTGGAGTCATTCTCCATGATCCAGTCCTTGCCGGTAAGGCCGCAGTCCAGGACGCCGCTTTCCACGTAGCGGCTCATCTCCTGGGCCCGGCACATGGAGCAGGAGATCTCCGGGTCATCAATCTCGGGAAAATAACTGCGGCCGCTCACCCGGATGTGCCAGCCGGCCCGGCGGAAGAGGTCGATGGTGGCCTTCTCCAGGCTGCCTTTGGGGATTCCCAGACGCAGTTTATCCACGCTTGTACACCTCCTTGGGATCAAAGACGGGGGTGCCTTCCGTCTTCCAGCCTCCGTCGGTGAAGCGGCGGTAAAAGCAGCTCTCATAACCGGTATGGCAGGCGGCGCCGCCCACCTGCTCCACCTTAAGGAGCACCGCGTCGGCGTCGCAATCCAGGTAGATGGCCTGGACCTTCTGGACATGGCCGCTGGTGCCGCCCTTGTGCCAGATGCTTTGGCGGCTGCGGCTGAAATAGTGGGCCTCGCCGGTGGCCACGGTGAGTCGGAAGGCCTCCTCGTTCATGTAGGCCAACATCAGCACCCGGCCGCTTGCGGCATCCTGGGCGATGGCCGGGATGAGCCCCCCCATCTTGTCAAAGGCTAATTTCACGTCTTCTGCTGTCATTTCAAATAGATACCCTTTTATGTTTCATTGCGTCAGCCGGGATGATACAGTTAGGACAAAGGTGCCGCCGTGAGCAAGGTCATTCCCTTCAGCCAGCTGGCCAGGGCCCAGCATCTCAACTACCTGGAGCACAAGCGCCGGGAATACCTGGAGCGGGAGGACTATCTGGCCCGCCTGCGTCGGCTCCTCTTCCAGATTGAAGGCCAGATGCGCCAGGCCGAGGTGCTGCAGCAGGACCTCTTCCTCCAGGTGGCCCGCCACTTTCAGCTGGAGCTCGCCTTCCCCAGCCAGGGCGACCGCCTGGCCCTGCAAATCTTCTTCGTGGAGAACCCCTTCCTTCAGGCCCTCACCGCCTTTTTCCAGGGCAAGCTCAGCGCCGAGGAGACCCTGGCCCGGATCCAGGCCTTGGGCGGCGCCGGCAAGGCCTCGGAGGACCAAGGTGAGGGCGGAGGCCTCTGATCTACCCAACGCCTCTGTTGCTTTGAATTCCCTTGCGAAAAACCGGTCTGCTCATGCCTGCCGGGGGAGGTGGGACGCGACGGCGCCTCAGCCGCTCCACTCCAGGAGTGCCGCCGCCCAGGTGACCCCGGCCCCGAAAGAACAGAGCAGCACCTTGTCGCCGGGCTTGATCTGGCCAGAGCTCACCGCCTCGTGCAGGGCCAGCGGCACTGAGGCGGCGGAGGTATTGCCGTAACGGTCCACGTTGACGTAGAGCTTCTCCATGGGCACCTTGGCAAAGCGGGCCGCGGCCTCCAGGATGCGGTTGTTGGCCTGGTGGATGATGAGATAGTCCAGCTCCTCCCGGGGGATGCCGCTCATTTCCGAGATGCGGCGGATGCACTCCTTGACGGCATTCACCGCAAACTTGAAGATCTCCGGGCCGTCCATGTAGATGTAATGCCGCTTGGTGGTCTCCTGCCGGGGCAGGAAAGGGCTCACCTCGGCGTTGAACTCCGTCTGGCAGTACAGGCGCATATTCAGGCTGGAGGCCACGAAAGAAGCAAGAATCCCCCCCTTGTCCACCGGCCCGGCCACCACCGCGCCGGCTCCGTCCCCGAAGAGCACGCAGGTGGAGCGGTCCCGCCAGTCGGTGAAGCGGGAGTTGGCATCGCTGCCGATGACCAGCACCGGCCGGCCGTCCGCCGCCACCAGGCGCTCCGCCAGATACAGGGCATAATTGAAGCCGCTGCAGCCCGCCTGCAGGTCAAAGGCCCCGAGCGAGCCGTTCAGGCCCAGGGCGTCCTGCACCCGAATGGCCACCGCCGGGTAGAGGTAATCCGGGCTGTTGGTGGCCACGATGATGTGGCTGAGCTCGCCGGGCGCGATGCCGGCGTTCTCCAGGGCCATGCGGCCGGCGGCCGCGGCCATGGTGGCCACCGTCTCCTCGGGCCCGATGATGCGCCGCTCCCGGATACCGGTGCGCTCCCGGATCCATTGGTCGCTGGTGTCCACCAGCTTCTCCAGCTCGGCGTTGGTGAGCACCCGTTCAGGCACATAAACCCCGGTGCCCAGGATGCCGACGCGTCGGGGATGGGCCACGGCCGCCTCCTGCCTGTGAGTTTGTTCCGATTTTATACCCGAGGGCGGGGAAAAAGGCAATGGCCGGGGAAGGGGCTTGACGCCGTAGAAAAGGATTATATACTATACAAATGATGAGATATTAAGGAAGCAGACAAAATCAAATTTGCGCAGCCCAAAAATTTTCTTGACAACTATATATTGGGCTTTATAATTGATTAAAACACAATATATAGGAAAAAGCAGGGAAAACGATGCCTAAAGATAAGGGCATGAAACCAGGAGAAAAAGCTCCACGGTCGGGTCAATATCAACAAATTGGCCCTCAAGGGGAGAGGGAAAAGGAGGTGACGGTGACGAAGGGCAAACCACTTCCTCCCACACCTCAAAAAGGAATGACCTATCGGTTAGTTGACCCAACTAAAAACAAGTCTGGCCACAAATGATTTGGGAGGTTTGTCAATGAGCTATGAACAAATGGATATTATAAATGGGATTCTCGATTATATGGAAAAAGTTGGAGGAGACAGAAAATCCTGGTATGTTGGAATCGCAAAAGATGCTCCTACAAGGCTTTTTGATGATCATCGTGTAAGAGAATATAATGATCATTGGATATACTTTAAAGCTGATTCTTCACAAGCGGCCAGAAACGTAGAATCTTTTTTCGTGAAAATTTTAAAAACAGATGGCGGCCTTGGAGGAGGAGATATCTATAGCGATATGGTTTATGCTTATAAAAAAGGATATCATACGATTCCATAATATCTAATTATATTTTGGGTATTCTGCTAAGAATACCCAAAAAAATTTATAATAATATGTGAAAAAATGCACAATAATAGAAACAATGATTCAATGATGGAGGTCAAAAAGAGTTTTCATCAGGTCAATAAAGGGAGGAAATCATGGAACTCCAGGGGGAACTCCAGGACATCGCCGGGCAATTGCCCCTCAGCCACAACGCCGTGGTGGTCCTGAAACGCCGCTATCTCAAAAAAGACGACCAGGGACGGGTCAGCGAAGGCGCCCCGGACATGTTCCGCCGGGTGGCGGAGACCATCGCCCAGGTGGACCAGCTCTACGACCCCGAGGCCGATGTGGCCGCCACCGCCCGCAAATTCTACGACCTCATGGCCTCCCTGGCCTTCATGCCCAACTCCCCCACCCTGATGAATGCCGGCCGGGAGCTGGGCCAGCTCTCCGCCTGCTTCGTCCTGCCGGTGGAGGACTCCATCGAAAGCATCTTCGAGGCCATCAAGCACACCGCCATGATCCACAAGTCCGGCGGCGGCACCGGCTTTTCCTTCTCCCGCATCCGCCCGGAAAACGACCCCGTCCTCTCCACCAAGGGGGTGGCCTCGGGGCCTATTTCCTTCATGACCATCTTCGATGTGGCCACCGAGACCATCAAGCAGGGCGGCACCCGCCGGGGTGCCAACATGGGGCTTCTCAGGGTGGACCACCCCGACATCGAAAAGTTCATCACCTGCAAAAACGACACGAAGCGGCTGACCAACTTCAACATCAGCGTCGGGATCACCGAGGACTTCATGGAGGCCCTCCGGGCCGACCGGGACTTCCCCCTCATCAACCCCCGAACCGGCCGGGAGGTGCGCCGGGTCTCCGCCGCCCACCTCTTCGACCTCATCGTCCAGAGCGCCTGGGCCACCGGCGAGCCTGGGGTCATCTTCCTGGACGCCATCAACCGGGCCAACCCCCTGCCGCACCTGGGGGAGATCGAGGCCACCAACCCCTGCGGCGAACAGCCCCTCTTCCCCTACGAATCCTGCAACCTGGGCTCCCTCAACCTGGCCCAGGTGGCCAAGGACGGCGCCATCGACTATGCCAAGCTCAAGGGGATGGTGCACACTGCGGTGCACTTCCTGGACAATGTGATCGACGCCAACAATTTTCCTTTGCCCATCATCGAGGAGCGGACCAAGCAGAACCGCAAGGTGGGCCTGGGGGTCATGGGCTTCGCCGATCTTTTGCTGCGCCTGGGGGTGCCTTATAACTCCGAGGAGGCGGTGGCGGTGGCTGAGGAGGTCATGGCCTTCATCCAGCAGGAGGCCAAGGCGGCCTCCGCGGCCCTGGCGGAGAAGCGGGGCAACTTCCCCACTTTCCCCGGCAGCCGCTACGACGGCAACGGCCTGGGGCGCATGCGCAACGCCACCGTCACCACCATCGCGCCCACCGGCACCATCAGCATCATCGCCGGGGCCACCAGCGGCATCGAGCCGCTCTTTGCCGTCTCCTTCGTGCGCCGGGTGCTGGAGGGCACCGAGCTCATCGAGGTCCATCCCTACTTCGAGGAGCTGGCCCGCCGCCGGGGCTTTTATTCCCCCGAGCTCATGAAGGCCATCGCCAAGACCGGCTCCATCCGGGACTTCTCCGAGATCCCCCGGGATATTAGGCGCCTCTTCGTCACCGCCCACGAGGTCTCCCCCAAATGGCACATCCGCATCCAGGCGGCCTTCCAGAAGCACACCGACAACGCCGTCTCCAAGACGGTGAACTTCCCCCACTCCGCCACCCAGGAGGACGTGCGCCAGGTCTATCTCCTGGCCCACGAGCTGGGGCTCAAGGGCGTCACCATCTACCGGGACGGCAGCCGGGAAGGCCAGGTCCTGAGCGTAGGCGGCAAGGAAGCCAAGCCCGCCCTGCAGTTCATCACCCCCAGGCCCCGGCCCGAGGCCACCCGGGGCGTGACCCAGCGCATCAACACCGGCTGCGGCAAGCTCTACGTCACGGTGAATTCCGATGACCTGGGCTTCTGCGAGGTCTTTGCCCAGATGGGCAAGACGGGAGGCTGCGCTTCCAGCCAGATCGAGTCCACCGGCCGCCTCATCTCCCTGGCGCTGAGGGCCGGGGTCAAGATCGACGCCATCATCAAGCAGATCACCGGCATCCGCTGTCCCAACCCCATGTGGGTGAACGGCCGCCAGGTGCTCTCCTGCCCTGATGCCATCGCCCAGGTGCTGGCCAAGGTGGCCCAGGTGGAGGCCCCGGCCCCGGTGGCCGCCATGGGGGCCTGCCCGGATTGCGGCGGCGCCCTGGAGCATGAGGGCGGCTGCCTGGTCTGCCGGGGCTGCGGCTTCTCCAAATGCAGCTAAAGGTCTGCTGACCGCCAGTCCTACCTCGGGGGCCGGACCATCAGGGTGCCGGCCTCTTTTTATTTTCCGGAAACTCCCCGCCTGCCATTTCCAAGGGCCCACGAATCTTGACTTAAATCATATGAAATTAATTCCCCGGATGATTACATAAAGACAAAGTCCAGGGAAGGGTTAAGGGCCGACGGCCCCTGCCCCACACCCAGTCCCCTCGAAGGAGTTTCGGAGGGGAGCTTGGGGGGAGGGTGGGGTCTCCCCGCTTTTCCGGCCCTCCCCTCAACCAGGAAAGAAAGGACCCGAAAGGAGGGCCGGCGCATGAAGAATCTAGTGGTTCTGGGGCACGGCACCGGTGGCACCATCATCGCCGCCAAAATGCGACAGAAGCTGCCGGAGCGGGAGTGGCGCATCACCGTCATCGACCGGGACTGGCAGCACCACTACCAACCGGGATGGCTCTTCATCCCGTTCGGCATCTACACCAAAGAGGACTGCGTCAAACCCCGGAGCCGCTATGTGCCCCCGGGCGTCAACTTTGTCCTGGACGACATCCTGGGAATTGACCCCGACAAGCGCCAGGTCCGCACCAAACAGGCCACCTTTCCCTATGATTTCCTGGTCATCGCCACCGGCTGCCGCATTGTGCCGGAGGAGGTGGAGGGCATGGCCGGCGAGGCCTGGGGAAAGGACATCCACACCTTCTACACCCTGGAGGGTGCCTTGGCCCTCCATGATAAACTCAAATATTTCAGCCAGGGCCGGGTGGTGCTGAACATCGCCGAGCTGCCCTTCAAGTGTCCTGTGGCCCCCTTGGAGTTCTGCTTCATGGCGGACTGGTTCTTCGCCGAAAACGGGGTGCGGGACAATATCGAGATCGAGCTCACCACGCCGCTGCCCGGGGCCTTCACCAAACCCATGGCCTCGGAGATGCTGGGGCGGCTGGCCCAGGAAAAAAACATCAAGGTCACCCCCAACTTTCAGATCTCCGGGGTGGATGCCAAGCGCCGGGTCATCACCAGTTACGACGGCCGGGAAGTGCCCTATGATCTGCTGGTGGCCATCCCGCCCAACTTCGGGGCCCAGTGCATCATCGACAGCGGGATGGGCGATCCCATGGGCTACATGGACACCGACCATAACACTCTCAAGGCCAAGAATTTTGAGCGCATCTACGTTATCGGCGACGCCGCCAATGTCCCCACCTCCAAGGCCGGGGCGGTGGCCCACTACGAGGCGGACGTGGTGGCGGAAAACCTCCGGCGGGAGATCGACGGCCAGCCCCCCAGGCCGGATTATGACGGCCACGCCACCTGAATGGTGGTAACCGGGTACGAGAAGGGGTCCCTTCTCGATTTCAATTACAAAGTGGAGCCGCTGCCCGGCAAATTCCCCTTCCCGGGGATCGGGCCCTTTGATCTTCTGGGAGTCAGCTTCGCCAATTACATGGGCAAGATGATGTTCCGCTGGGTGTACTACAACCTGATGCTCAAGGGCAGCCACCTGCCCCTGGAACCGCAGTTCATCCTGGCGGGCAAGGTCCGGGGCATTCTCTCCCCTGACATCGAGATCCCGCTGCGAGCCCGGAGGCGGCCATGAACGGCGAGGCGGAACTGAGCGAACGGCTGGCCCGCATCGAGGAAAAGCTGGACCGGGTCCTGGCCATGGAGGAAAAGCTCCAGGTCTTCGCCGACTGGTGGGAGAATATCCACGACCTGGGCCGGGACCTCTCCCTGCTCACCCATCCCACCGTGAAGATGCTCACCGAGGAGCTGGCGGAGGTGGAGACCGGCTTCCAGTCCGAAGACGTCTTTATTCTCTTAAGGCGCCTGCTCCTCAACTTCCGCAACCTGGCCTGGTCCCTGGATCAGCTGGAGAATTTCATCGACTGGTGGCGGGACCTGGAGCCCATCCTCAAAGTGGCGGTGCCCCGACTCATCGACCAATTGGACCAGCTGGAGGAGGCGGGGCTCTTTCGGGTGCTGAAAAACGCCACCAGCCTGGAAATGATCCGCTTTTTGGACCGCTTAAGCCGGGTGCCGGTGGAGGTGGATTTGGCCGCCGCTCGGCCGGTGGGGCCGGTGGGTCTTATGTGGCGTCTCAGGAGCCCCGAGGCCCGGCAGGGGCTGGGCCTGGTGGTGGAACTCACCAAGGCCCTGGGCAAGGTCAAGGGCGAGGCGTAAGGCCACGGGCAGAGGGGGGAGGCGAACTCCTTCCCCCTTCTTACCTGCGCTTTTGCTCCCACAGCCGGGAGAGGGCCGCCAGATGCGCCTTTTCCTCCTCGGCAATCTCAAAGAAGACCTGACGGGTGGCCTCCTCCCGGCACTTCCGGGCCAGCCGGAGGTAAAGGTCCAGGGCCTGGGTCTCCACCGTCAGGGCCAGCTCCAGGGCGGCGGCCAGGGTGGTGAGGTAGGGGGCATTGCGGGCGAGAAACTCGGACAGCTGGAAACCGCCTTCCATCACCTCGGCGCCGGCGGCGGCCAGAGAGGCGGGGTCGGCCGTGGGGGTGATTTCCGCATAACGGTGGCGGAGCCGCTCCTGATGCGCCGCCTCCACCTGCATCATCTGCCGGCAGAAGGATGCCAATTCCGCATCCTGGGCCGCCTGCGCCACGGCCTCATAAAATGCTTGCAAAGCCCGCTCCAAGCCGTACGCCAGAGTGAGGGCCTCCGCCGGGCTCTCATCGCCCCGGACGAGCTCCTGGTGCAGCCCCTCGGGACCGGTGGCGGTAAGGCCGTTATAGGCATAGATACCGCCCGCCAGATTATAGACCTCCCGGAAGCCCAGGCTGCTTAACAGCTGGGCCGCCGCCCGGCTGCGGCCCCCGGCGGCGCAGTAGGCCAGCACCGGCCTTGCAGGGTCCAGCTCCTGCACCCGCCCCGGAAGCTCCCCCAGGGGCACGAGGGTGGCCCCGGGCAGATGGCGCTCCTCATACTCCCAGGGCTGGCGCACGTCCAGGAGGGTGTAGCTGCCCGCCGGCTGCTCGAGGAGGAACCGCCGGGCCGCTTCCGGGTCCATCACGGCCACCTCGGCGGATTTCGCCTCAGTCATCATGCATCTCCCTCAAAAAGGAATCCAATCCCCTTCTTCCAAGACCCATACCTAGCCTCTCAGCCCTTGTTTTGCCGAAATATTTTAAGACTGTGGCAGACAGCTTAGGGCCAGGGAGTGTTGCCCCCTATCCCATCTCCCGGACACATTTTTTCAGTCCTTAAAGCCTTGGCCCCGATGCCCCGAAATCAGAGGGGGTGGGAGGGGAGAGGGGAGGGCGGAGGCACTTAGTCCCCGCCTCTTCCCTCACAAATCAACTTAGCCACGGTCCATGTGCAGACGCAGGAAATGGGTGGCGCAGGAGATGCAGGGGTCATAATTGCGCACCGTCTGCTCCAGCCGCCAGGTGAGCTCCTCCTGGGGCAGGTCCAGGTGCCGTTCGGCCACCTCCCTGAGGTCCTCCTCCAGGCGCTTCTGGTTCTGGGAGGTGGGCGGCACGATCTTGGCGGCGGAA
This sequence comes from Desulfobaccales bacterium, assembly GCA_037481655.1. Lineage (NCBI taxonomy): Bacteria > Pseudomonadati > Thermodesulfobacteriota > Desulfobaccia > Desulfobaccales > Desulfobaccales bacterium. Next base: position 25,248 of record JBBFLF010000013.1, read on the forward strand.
ATAAGCCCCCCGGCATCCAGCTCGTAACGGTGGTACAGGAGCCCCCGGGGGGCCTCGGTGGCGGCCATGCCCACTGCCGCCCTCGGGGTCACGGCCACCGCCGGCAGCTCCGGCTCTTCATAGGCCATCACCAGCCGCAGGGCCTCCTCCGCGGCATAGAGCATCTCCACGGCCCGCACCAGGATGCTCTTGAAGGGGTTCGTCTCCGGGAGGGTGAGGCCCGCCTCCCGGGCCGCCGCCTGGGCCGTGGGGCTGAGCCGGGCGAAGTTGAGATTGTAGCGGGCCAGCGGCCCCACCAGATACGCCCCCCGGGCTTTCAGCCGGGAGTGCAGAGCGTGGGTGTGGGGGAGCTGCTCCTCCATGAAATGCTCTTCATAGGCCGTCACCGGAATGTCCAAGCCCCGACTGGAGGCCACCCGGCCCTCGTTCATGGGGTATTCCCCGGGGTGGGAGAGGGCGACGAACTCATAGTCCGGGGCGAAATCCGGAAACTCGAAGCCCGCCACCCAGCGCAGGGCGGCCTGGGCGGCCTCCATGGCCTGCTTGAGGTCCTCGGCCAAGGGCAGCAGCTCCTCCCGGCGGGGCGCCCGGTAAAAGCCGCCTACCCGCACATTCACCGGGTGGGTCTCCCGGCCGCTCAGGCGGCTCACCACCACGTTCCCCACCCGTTTGAGGAGCTGCCCCAGCCGGAGTTTGTCCGGCTGCTGCCGGGCCAGGGCCAGGGCGTCAGGCAGCCCCAGGAAATCCGGGGCGTGGAGGAAAAAGACATGCAGGGCATGGGAGGCCAGCCACTCACCGCAATAGAGCAGACGCCGGAGCTCCCGTACGGGCCGGGGCACCTCCACCCCTAGGGCGGCCTCCAGGGCGTGCACCGCGCTCATCTGGTAGGCCACCGGGCAAATGCCGCAGATGCGGGCGGTGAGATCCGGGGCCTCCCTAAAGTCCCGACCCCGAAGAAAAGCCTCGAAAAACCGGGGCGGCTCAAAGATAGCAAACTCCGCCACCATCACCCGGCCGTCTCTGACCTTCAGAACCAGCCGGGCCTCCCCCTCCACCCGGGCAAGGTAATCAACCTGGACGCGGCGGCTCTTCATGGGCCTCGCTCTCCAGCCGGAAGGCCGGCGCATTGGCGTAAAACAAACGGAAAGCCCGCACCAGCTCCGCTTCCTTGGCCCCCAGGCGCTCCGTGAACCACCGGGCCAAGGACGAGGTCTTGGGGGTCTCCTTGGGGCCGAAGCAGCCGTAGCAGGGGCGGTGCCAGCCCGGGCACAGGGCGCCGCAGCCTGCCTGGGTCACGGGCCCGAGACACGGTAGGCCCCGGGAGACCAGCACGCAGATGTGCCCGGCCCGCTTGCACTCCAGGCAGACGCTGGCCGGGGTCCGGGGCGGAGGGGCCCCGTGCAGGCAGGCAGCCACCGCGGCCACCACCTGGGCCCGATTGGGCGGGCAGCCTTGCAGCTCCAGATCCACCGGCACATGCTGGGAGATGGGGGTGGATTCCGCCAGCACCGGGATGAGCTCCGGCCGCTCGTAGACCAGCCGGGCGTAATCCTCCACCGCGGTGAAATTGCGCAGTGCCTGGATGCCCCCGGAGGTGGCGCAGGTGCCGAAGGCAATGAGCACCTTGGAGAGGCGCCGCACCCTTTGCACCTGCTCCAGGTGTTCCGGCAGGCTCACCGAGCCCTCCACCAGGGAGATGTCGTAGGGTCCAGGAACTCGGCGGCGGGAGGCCTCGGGGAAATAGGCGATCTCCACGCATTCCGCCAGCTCCAGGAGCTCGTCCTCCAGATAGAGCAGCGAGAGCTGGCAGCCGTCACAGGAGGTGAATTTCCACACCGCCAGCTTGGGTTTTTTCTTGGGCATGGCAGCTTCTTCCCGGCGGCCTGCCAGGTGGCCACCGGTCAACTCATTTAAGGGGTTGGGAGAGGGGGCAGGGGTCGGCGATCCCTGGCCCCCTCTCCCCAAAACTCTCTTTCAGATCATACAGATCATAACTCCCGGAGCTGGAGCCATTTCTTTACGCGGGCGTAGGAGAAGACCGGGCCGTCCTTGCAGACAAAGACCGGCCCCAGCTGGCAATGGCCGCACAGCCCCAGGCCGCACTGCATGTTGCGCTCCAAAGAGACAAAAATGTGCTCTTCCGGCACCCCCCGGGCCAGGAGCTCCGCCACCGTGAAGCGCATCATCACGCCCGGGCCGCACACCAGGGCGCTGGTGTAGGGCGGGTCGAAGCGGGCATGGGAGATGAGGGTGGTGACCACCCCCACCGGGCCCCGCCACTCCGGGCCGGCGGCATCCACGGTGACATGCACCCGAAGGTCGAAGCGCCCCCGCCAGCGGGAAAGCTCCTCCGGGTAAAGCAGATCCTGGGGACTGCGGCTGCCGTAGATGATCTCCACCGCGCCGAACTCCAGGCGTCGGGCCAGCACCCCATACACGGCGGGCCTCAGAGGTGCCAGCCCCAGGCCGCCGGCGATGATGAGGAGGTCCCGCCCTGCCTGCTCCGCCACCGGCCAGGCAGTGCCGAAAGGGCCCCTGACCCCCAGTGTCTCCCCGGGCTTCAGGCGACACAGGGCCCGGGTCACCGGCCCCACCGCCCGGATGGTGTGGATCAGGCGCCGGGGCTCTCCGGGGTCGCCGCTGATGGAGATGGGCACCTCCCCCGCTCCCGGGACACTCAGCATGTTGAACTGCCCCGGCGCAAAGGCAAAGCCCCTTTCCCCGGGATCCAGGGTGAGGGTGACGGTATCCGCCGTCTCCCGGCGCCGCTGCAATACCATCAGGAGAGCCGGGACCATGGGGTCGGTCGCTTTCCGGGGCGGTGGGCGGTGCTCAGAGGCCATGGAGGAGATTCACCACCTGGCGCTTCATGGAGGCAAAGTGCCGGGCCATGCCCTGGGTGAAGCGCTTGAGAAGCTGATACCCCAGCAGGGGGTCCTCGTCCAGAAGCCGGTTGAGGCACTCCAGGGGCAGGACAATGGCCCGGGTCAGCTCCAGAGCCCGGGCGTCCACCACCCACAGGGCATGGGGCTCCAGCCCCAGCCAGCCCAGGAAATCCCCGGCCTCCCGGGTCTGGATGAGGAGGGGGCCCCGCCGGGCGGTGAAGATCTCCAGGGCCACCCGGCCGCTCCGGATCAGGAAAAATTCCTGGATTTCCTCGCCCTCCCGCACCAGGAACTCGTCCGCGGCGAATTGCCGTTCCACCGCGCAGGCGGCCAGCCGGGATACTTGTCCCGGCGCCAGCTCGCGGCAGAAGGGGTGGGCACTCACCAGGGGCTCCAGCCTTGCCATGGCGTTACTCCCTCTTTGCCGGCGGCGTCTCCGGCCTTCGCAAAGCCGCCACTTCAGCGGTGAGGTCAATCCCCACCGGGCACCAGGTGATGCAGCGGCCGCAGCCCACGCACCCGAGGCAGCTGAACTGGTCCTGCCAGGTGGCCAGCTTGTGGGTCAGCCACTGGCGGTAGCGGGCCCGGGGGGTGGCCCTGACACTGCCGCCGTGGATGTAAGAATGGGCCACGGTGAAGCAGACATCCTGCACCCGCCGGCGGCTGGCCTGATCTCCCCTCAAGTTGATGCTGTCCTCCAGGTGGTGACAGAAACAGGTGGGGCAGACCATGGCGCAGTTGCCGCAGGTGAGGCAGCGGGCCGCCACCTCGGCCCAGTGCCGGTGCTCGTAATTTTCGTACAGGTGCTCTTGGAGACCCGCCACCGTTAGCTGCCGGCCCATACGGCCGGCCGCGGCCGCCAGCGCCTGGGCGGCGGCCTCCGCTTCCCCCCTGGTGGCCTCCCGGTGCGGCACTTTCTCCATGAGGCGGCGGCCCGCGGCAGTGCCCATCTCCACCAAGAACCAGTGGCCCTCATGGGTGAACATTTCCGTCAGGGCCAGATCAAAGCCCCCCTGGGCCCGGGGCCCGGTCCCCATGGAGGCGCAGAAGCAGGTGCCCCCGGGTCGGGTGCAGTTCACCGCCACCACAAAGGCGGCCTCCCGGCGGGCCTGATAGTATGGCTCCACATAAGGCCCCTTCAGGAAGATGCGGTCCAGGACCCCCAGGGCCGCCAGGTCGCAGGGGCGCACGCCGATGAGGGCCACCGGCGGCAGGTCCTCTGAGGGGAGGGCGATCTCCCAGCCGCCGGCAGTCCGGGTTGCCTCCCACATAAGCCGGCTCGACGGGAAGAAGACCGGCTTCCAGGAATGCTGCCCCACCGGATAGCCGAAAAGCTCCGCATCCCCCCGAAAGACCAGGCGGAAGGTCCCCGCCTCCTGCTCCATGCCCAGGCCCCGGGGCAGGTCCGCCGCGCCGGAGATCTCCCGGTGCCCGAAATCGCCCTGAACCACAGACGGCCCCAGGAGGGCATAGCCTTGGCGCCGCAGCTCCGCCAGCAGGGCCGCGAAACCTTCAGGAGTGAGGGTCAGGGCAGGGAAAGGGCCGCTCATTAACAGATGTGGGTCGACTTTGGATTTTCCCTGGATTGTGGCATGGGCGGCCGGGAAGTGCAAGGGGAACGCCGTGGACGTTTGGGCCGCGATTAGGCCCGGGTCCTCAGGAAAGGAGGGGGCGGGGGATGATTTTCCCCCGCCCGGTGTGGTTCAGAAGGAGGCGGCGATCCCCACTCCGCCGACGATATGGTTGTGGGTGCGGTCCCAGGAGAGGTTGCGGATGACAAAGGTGGAGTCGCCCCCCAAGGCATACCAATACTGGATCTTGGGGGAGATCTTCACATGTTTCCCCACCGGGAAATTGAGGCTGGCAGAGATGAGCCCGGCGTTGAAATCCCGGTAGTAGCCGCCGTCCTGGGTGGGGAAGGCGGCCCGGTCATTGGAGAGCACCGCGCTCCAGGCGGCCAGCAGGTCCAGGCTGGCGCCGGCAAAGGGCAGGTTGAAGCTCCGGCTGATGGACCACTGCAGATACCAGCCCGGCAGATGGGAGACCTCCCGGTAGGCGGTGAAGGCCACGTCAAACCAGGGGAATTTGTAAGAGAAGCCCCCGAAGATCTCAAAGGAATCGTCCAGGGCGCTGTTGCCGTCCAGGGCGTAGTAGATCACCCCGGCGGTGAGGGTGAAATTCTTCAGGACCTCCCGGCTGTAGGACAGGGTGAAGTCCGTTTCGTTCCACTTGGGGTTGTTGCGGTTGGGCGAATGGATGCCATAAGGATTGCGTTCATTGGTGTCAAAGTTGGCCCAGATGTTGGCGGACAGGCCCTTGTAGCTCACGGTGAAGCTGGGCTGGATAACGGCGCTGTCCCGGCTGAAGGCGATCCCCCGGAAGATGTACTGACTGAGAATATCCACCCCCACCGACACCTCCACCTTGTCGGCGGCCGGGGCAGCGGCTGCCTCTCCTGGGACAGCCTGCCCTGCCGGCGGATCCTCGGAACGTCCCGGGAGCGGGCAGAGGCCAAGAATCAGGCACATGATCGCAGTGACGAGAAAACTATAAGTTCTGGGTCGCATCGGTTATCCCCCTTATCCCCGAAGTTGTGAGGCCGGAGGGATCAGCGCAGGTCCTCGCGGTGGTCAATCATGAAGGTCTGCAAATCCATCCCGAATTTGTGAGGCTGGAGGGATCAGCGCAGGTCCCCTCCGGCCACGGTGGTCTCAGATGGCGGCATCCCCGGTTTCGCCGGTGCGGATGCGGATGACCTGGGCCACCGGATAGACAAAGATCTTGCCGTCGCCGATGCGGCCGGTGCGGGCCGCGGTCATGATGGTCTCCACGATGGTGTCCACCTTGTCATCCGGGGCAATGACCTCAATCTTCACCTTGGGGAGAAAATCCACCTGGTATTCCATGCCCCGGTAAACCTCCCTGAGCCCTTTTTGCCGACCGAAGCCCTTGACTTCGGTGACCGTCATCCCCTGGACACTGATGCCGTGCAGGGCCTCCTTGACCGCTTCCAGCTTGAAGGGCTGGATGATGGCTTCGATCTTTTTCATGGCATGCCTCCTTATACGCCTTACAGGCTATAGCCCGCTTCCTGATGTTCGGTGAGATCCAGGCCGGCCACTTCGTCATCCTTGGCCACCCTGAGGCCCATGAGGGCGTCCACGATCTTGAGCAGGATGAGGCTGAGGACGAAGGAGTAGACGATGGTCACCAGGACCGCCACCACCTGAATCCCCAAAAGCGCCGGGTTGCCGAAGAAAAGCCCGTCGGCGCCGGCGTCGTTCACCGCCTTGCAGGCAAAAAGCCCGGTGGCCAACGCCCCCCAAAGGCCCCCCACGCCATGCACTCCCACCACGTCCAGGGAGTCGTCATAGCCCAGCTTCACCTTGGCCAAGACGGCCAGATAGCAGAGCACCCCGGCGCCCAGGCCGATGAGGAGGGCGCTCATGGGCCCCACAAAGCCGGCGGCCGGGGTCACCGCCACCAGGCCCGCCACCGCGCCGGAGGCTGCGCCCAGGGTGGTGGGCTTGCCCCGGACCAGCCATTCCGTGGCCAGCCACGAGAGGACTGCGGCACAGGTGGCCAGATGGGTGGCCACAAAGGCCGAAGCCGCCAGGCCGTCCGCCGCCAGAGCGCTGCCGGCGTTGAAGCCGAACCAGCCGAACCACAACAGCCCCGCCCCCAGGATGGTCATGGGCAGATTGTGAGGAATGAAGGCCTCCCGGCCGTAGCCCTCCCGCCGCCCCATCACCAAAGCCGCGGCCAGGGCGGCGGCGCCGGCGTTGATGTGCACTACGGTGCCGCCGGCAAAATCCAGGGCGCCCAGTCCCTTGAGGAAGCCACCGTCCCCCCAAACCCAGTGGGCCACCGGGTCATAGACCAGGGTGGACCATAGCAGGATAAACACCAGAAAGGCGCTGAACTTCATGCGCTCGGCCCAGGCGCCGGTGATGAGAGCCGGCGTGATGATGGCGAACATGGCCTGAAAGATCATGAAGGTGCTGTGGGGGATGGTCTCGGAATAAGCCTTGAAGGGCTCGGCGCCCACGCCCTGCAGCCCGATCCACTCCAAGGAGCCGATGACGCCCCCGATGTCCGGCCCGAAGGCCAGGCTGTAGCCGATGAGGGCCCATTGCACCCCGATGACGGCCAACAGGACAAAATTCTGCATGATGGTGGCCAGAACGTTTTTGCCCCGCACCATGCCGCCATAGAAGAGGGCCAGCCCCGGGGTCATGAGCATCACCAGGGCGGCGGAGACGAGAACGAAGGCGGTATTCGCCGGGTTCATGATGGTGCTCCCCTCCTTACCTGTGGGAAATGAAAAATGAATTCTTGCCCCACAGGAGAAGCAAGGGGAGTGCCAGAAAAAAATATAGTTATATCAGGGAGATAAAATGAGGGAGGGTGGGGAATAATTTACAATAATGTTTTTATTAAAAATTTAAGTGATTCATAATTGTAAATATTTTTTCATTGACAATTATGTTCAGCAAATCTCTGGCGGCCCAGCCAGGCACTCAGCCGGCCAAGACCTCCTTGACCGCGGTGATCACCCGCTCCTGCTCCGCCTCAGTCAGGTCAGGAAAGAGCGGCAAAATGACGGCATGATCCTGCAGGTATTCGCTCACCGGCAAGGGAAAGCGTAAGGGCAGGTCCCGGTAGGCACCTTCCCGGTGGGCGCACATCACCCCCCGGCGACTGTCCACCCCCTTGGCCTTGAGAGCCTCCATCACCTGGCGCTGGCTTAAGGGGCACTCAGGGGAGAGGATGATCCAGAAGGACTGCCAGTTGCTGCGGCCGTACGGGGGCTCCTGGGGCAGAAGGAGCCAGGGGTGTCCCTGTAAAGCCTCCAGATACCGGGCCGCCAGCCGCCGCCGGGCGGCGATCATCCCCGGCAGGCGCTTCAGCTGCTCCCGGCCCACCGCCCCCTGGATGTCGGTGAGGCGGTAGTTCCAGCCCACCTCCGAGTATTCCTCAAACACCACCCCGGTGGCCCGGTGGCGCTCGGCAGTGGAGAGGCTCATGGCATGGGTCCTGAGCCTCTTGATCCGCTCGATTAGCTCCGGGGGACCGGTGACCATGCCGCCGTCGCCGGTGGTGATGACCTTGCGGGGGTGAAAGCTGAAGGTGGCCAGCACGCCATGGGGCCGGCCGATGGGCTGAAAAGACGGAGAGACTTGGGATGTTAGGGGAGAAGGGCAGCAGGGTCCACTCTCCGAAGTCGCGCCGGCCACACATATTTCTGACCCTAAGGCGCAGGCGGCGTCCTCGATGACGGGCAAGCCGTGCTGCTCCGCCAAGGCCAGGATGCGGGGGAGATCGCAGGGCATCCCCAACTGATGCACCGCCAAAATGGCCTTGGTGCGGGGGGTCAGGGCTGCGGGCAGGAGCTCCGGGTTGAGGTTGCCTGTGGCCAGCTCCACATCCACAAACACCGGGGTGGCCCCCACATAGCGCACCGCATTGGCGGTGGCAATGAAGGAGTGGCTGACAGTGATGACCTCGTCTCCGGGCCCGATCCCCAGGGCCAGCAGCGCCAGATGCAACGCCGCAGTGCCGCTGGAGCAGGCCGCCGCCGCCGGCGCCCCCACCAAGGCGGCAAACTCCTCTTCAAAGGCGGCCACCTCCGGCCCCTGCACCACCCAGCCGGAGAGGATGGCCCGCCGGGCCGCGGCGGCCTCTTCTTCCCCCAGGGTGGGACGGGCCACCGGAATGAGAGTCAGGGCGCTCACAGGTCACCTCAGGCAGAAAGCTGGCGCGCCAGGCGGGCCAGGTTGCGCCGAAACTGCTGCGTCAGCAGGGCCGCCACCTCACTTTCCGGCGCGCCCTTGGGGCCGAAAGTGGCGCTCCACTCCACCTCGCTGCGGCCGGGGCCGGATTCCCGGGCAGTGAGGCGGGCGATGCAACCCTCCAGAGGCAGTGTGGTCTCCAACACGCTATAAGTCAGAGTGCGGGCCCCCTCATCCAGGCTCTCCAGGCGCTCCACCTGGCGGCGACCCTCCTTGTCGGTGAGGGTGCGCCGGGCCCCCACGCCGCTGCCAATTAGCTTGAGCTCCGCCAGCTCCGGATACCACCTGATGATGCCGGCAAAATCCCTCAGGCGGCGCCAGACCTCCTCCACCGGCACCGGAAACTGCATCACCACACTCACCTGGCCCATAAGAAGGCCTCCATATTATTGAGGGGAGGGCCGGGGGAGCGGTGGCTCCCCCGCCCTCCCCTCATACTCCCCTCCCAACCCCCTTTAAGGGGTGGGGGGAGAGGGTGTGGGAGAGGGGGCAGGGGTCTATGACCCCTGGCCCCCTCTCCCAATCCTATTCTTCAGGTGGGGTCACGGCTTCCCAGGCCAGTTTGGCGGCGCCCAGGAGCCCCGCGTCGTCTCCCAGTTGGGCGGGCACGATGCTCATGGCGGCGGGAGGGAACATGGTGAGGCGTCTATGGAGCTCTTCCATGAGGGGCAGATGGAAGAGTTCCCAGGCCCGGGAGAAGCGCCCGCCCAGGACGACCCGGGACAGCCCCAAAAGGTGCACCACATTGGCGATGGCCACTCCCAGGGCCTTGCCCACCCGCTCAAAGGCCCTGAGGGCCAAAGGGTCGCTCATGCGGGCCGCCACCACCAGGGTTTCGCCGTCGATGGCTTCCGGGTCTTTTTCATACAGGTCCGACAGCCAGGAGGAGGTGCCTTCCGCCAGTTGGTCTTTGACGTATTGCACCGTCCAGGAGGCGGAGGCCAGGGTCTCGAGACACCCCCGGTTGCCGCAGTGGCACTTTTTGCCGTCCGGGTCGATGGTCATGTGGCCGATCTCGCCGGCGGTGCCGGCGGTGCCGGACCAGAGGCGGCCGTTCAGGATGAGGCCACCGCCCACCCCGGTGCCCAGGGTGATGCCCAGCATCTGGGGGTAGCCCTGTCCGGCCCCCACCCAGTATTCCCCCAGGGCGAAGAGATTGGCGTCGTTTTCCAGGCGCAGGGGCCAAGGCAGGAGAGGACTGAGGCTGGGAATGAGGGGGCAGGCATTAAGGGCCGGGACATTGGGGGAGAAGGCCACCATGCCCTCCTCGGGGAGGACCCGGCCCGGCACCCCCAACCCGGCGGCCAGGACCTCCACGCCCTGGCGATCCGCCTCCCGGGCAGTGGCCAGAAACTCCGCCACCAAGGTGCTCAGCAGCACCTCCTGGTCCGGCATGCTGGCGGTGGCCCGTTCCCAGCGCTGAAGGATGCGGCCGGTGCCGCTCACCAGGGCCCAGCGCATGTTGGTGCCGCCCAGGTCCAGGGCGATGACCGCGGCCTCTTTAGCCATGTGCCTCTCCCGCTGCGGCCAGATCCGGCAGCAGCTCCCTGAGCTCCTCCAGGCTTATCGCGCCTGGGCGCACCAGCCGGGGCGGCCGGGTGGTGAGGTCCACCACCGTGGAGGGCAGCCCCCCGGGGCAGGGGCCATCATCCAGGATGCCGTCCAGCTTGCTTCCCAGGGCCTGAGCCACCTCCTGGGCGGTGCAGGCCGGCGGCTCCCCGGCCCGGTTGGCACTGGTGCCGGTGAGGGGGAGGTCCAGGGCCCTAAGCAGGGCCAGGGTGGCCCGCTGCCGGGGCTGGCGCACCCCCACGGTGCCGGTGCCCCCGGTGATCAGGGGCGGAAGCTCCGGCCGCGCCGGCAAAATCAAGGTCAGCGGGCCCGGCCAGAAACACTCTATGAGGCGCACCGCCACTGGGGGAATGGCATCGGCCACCTCCGCCACCCGTCCTAAGTCGGCCACCAAAAGCAGGATGGGCTTGTCCGGGGGCCGTTCCTTGACTGCAAACAGGCGCCGGAGGGCCTCAGTCCGAAAGGGATGGCAGGCCAGGGCGTAAAAGGTCTCCGTGGGCACCGCCAGCAGCCCATCGGCCTCCAATATCTCCCGGGCTTCCTGAAAAAATGGCTCCGCAGTCTGGGGCTGCCAAGGCCACATCCGGCACATCGCTGTATCATATCCCGCCCGCCCCCTCCTGACAAGGCCGCCGGCGATTTTCCCCGCCTCTCTGTCCTTGAGGCCCGGCGACCTCAGGCGTGATTGCGCAGCTGTAGCTCCAGGGGGTGGGGATTCAGGTAATACTGGGTCATAAGATATGGCTGGCTGTATTTGCGGACGTAATGGTTGATGAGGGTCACCGGCACGATGAGGGGAAGCAGGCCCGCATGATAGTGGCCGATGATCTCCAGAAGCTCCTGCTTTTCCTCGGCGGAGAGCTCCTTTTTGAAATAGCCCATGAGATGGTGCAGCACATTGGTGTTCTTTTTGATGGTGGTCTTAAGGCGCAAGGCCTCCAAAAGCAGCCGCTGATAGCGCTCAAAGACGTCAGCGAGGGGGAGCTCCCGCACCTTGGCCACCAACTGCCCCATCTCCCGGAGATGCTTGGGACTGTGGGCCATCAGGAGCAGCTTATGGCGGGTATGGAAATCCACCAGGGCGGCGGCGCTCTGGCCCTGAGCCAGACATTCCCGCCAGCGCTTCAAGGTGAAGATGGCCTCGATGAAGGTCTCCCGGAGCTTGGGGTCATGGAGCCGGCCCTCCTCTTCCACCGGCAGGAGGGGAAAGTGCTCCATGAAGACCCGGGCGAACATCCCCACCCCGGTCTTGCTGGGCATGCCCTGGGAGGTATAGACCTTGACCCGCTCCATGCCGCTGGAGGGGGAGTCGCTTTTGAAGATGAAACCGCACAGCTCCTCTTTTTCCAGCTCCGCCACCCGGCGGCGGGCCCACGTTAGCATCCGCTCGGTATGGTCAATGCCGCTGCGCACCGTCACCAGCCGGGGGTGGTGGGGATCCCCCACCAGGCGCATGGCCTCCCGGGGCACCGGCAGGCCGCACTCCACCTCCGGGCAGACCGGGACAAATTCCACAAACTTTCCCAGGGTGTCCACGATGAAGCGGTCCAGCTTGTGGCCGCCGTCGTAGCGCACCGGCTGCCCCAGGAGGCAGGCGCTGATGCCTAAGCGTATCTTGCCGGCTTCCGAAACCGTCATGGCAGGACTTTGTGTATCGTTCATCATGAATATCATTATACCCGCTTTTCCCGACTGGGGTGAGAAAGCCGGGACTCAGGCGGTCTTTGGCCTTGCAGCGCACTAAAGTCGATGATAAGGTGACCCAGGAACAGGGATGGGGGGAGGGGGAAAGGCTCCGCCTCCCTCCACCTCTTCCTTGGCTTTAGGCTGACATCACATGCAGGGTGAGGATGAACCGACGCCTGGATTTCATTGACCTCAAAGCCCAGCAGGAGCGCTTGCGGCCGCAGCTCCTGGAGCGCCTCACCCGCGTCCTGGAACACGGGCAGTATATCCTCGGGCCCGAAGTCTTTGATCTGGAAGAGCGCCTGGCCGCTTATGTGGGGGTCAAACACGCCGTCACCTGCGCCTCGGGCACCGACGCCCTGCTCATGACCCTGATGGCCTGGGGGATCGGCCCTGGCGACGCAGTCTTCACCACCCCTTTCACCTTCGTGGCCACCCTGGAGGTCATCTGTCTCGTGGGGGCCACCCCGGTCCTGGTGGATATCGACCCCCGGACCTACAACCTGGACCCTCAGGCCCTGGAAGCAACGCTGGCAGACTTCGGGCGTAGCCCCCGCACCTCGGGCTTGCGGCCCCGGGCCGTCATCCCCGTGGACCTTTTCGGGCAGCCGGCGGACTACGAGCGGATCAACGCCCTGGCGGCCCGCCAGGGGCTGCTGGTGTTGGAGGACGCCGCCCAGTCCTTCGGGGCGGAGTATCAGGGGAAAAAGGCCGGGGCTTTGGCCCACGCTGCGGCCACTTCCTTTTTCCCCGCCAAGCCCTTAGGGGGCTATGGCGACGGCGGCGCCATCTTCACCGACGAGGACGAGCTGGCGGAAATTCTCCGCTCCATCCGGGTGCACGGCCAGGGCCGCCATCGCTATGAGCACGTGCGCCTGGGACTCAACGGCCGCCTGGACACCCTCCAGGCGGCGGTGCTGCTCTGCAAGCTGGAGATCTTCCCCGAGGAGGTGGCCCGGCGTCAGGAAGTGGCGGAGCGCTATTCCCAGGCCTTGGCGGGCGCCTTTACCGTCCCCTATGTGGCCGACGGGTGCCGTTCGGTGTGGGCCCAGTACTCCCTTCAGAGCCCCCGGCGGGAGGAGTTCCGGGCCCGGCTGGAGGCGGCGGGCATCCCCACCGCGGTATACTACCCCCTGCCTTTGCATCTACAGCCGGCCTATGCGTTTTTGGGCTACCGGGCCGGCGATTTCCCGGTGAGCGAGGCGGTGGCCCAGCGCATCTTCAGCCTCCCCATGCACCCTTATCTCTCTTTGTCAGACCAGGACCGCATCATCCAGCTTCTCCTTGCCTGACCATCCCCCGGACACGGTTTCCTGCGGCGCTGAGCGGTTGTGTGCCACGTGTCCCTCCCGTGCTGGAGTGTTTTGCCGCTTTGGGGTATCTCTCCCCCAGAATCCGGCCTGCCAGTGAGACCCCGTTCGGCTGGGGAAGCGGGGAATGGCCGGAAAAAGCGGAATCTCAGGGGGAGACAAGAGATGAGCAGAAAGATGATGGTGTGCCTGATGTGTTTCGCCCTGCTGGGGGCGGCCATGGCTGAAGCCGGGGTGAAGACCAGCAACCAGTTTTTCTACAAGCCGAGCCTCGGGGCCAGGGGCACGGCAGAGATGAGCCAGTTCGACGCCGGCCTGGACCTGGTGGACGCCCACCTGGGCAAATACAAGACTCTGGGAGATCCGGGTTATGAGACCCTGGCCGCGGCCTTGAGCACCATCGGTTCCACCCCGGTGAGCCTAGTCATCCCGGCGGGCACGGTGAACATCACCGCCAACACCACCATCCCGGCCAACGTCCACCTGGTGGTGCAGCGGGGAGGGATCTTCAACATTGCCAACGGCGTCACCCTGACCATCAATGGGCCGCTGACCGCCGGCCTGTACCAAATCTTTGCCTTAACCGGCACAGGAAAGGCCTCGTTTGCCGATGGCACCGTCAAAGAGGTATACCCCCAATGGTGGGGGGCCAAGGGAGATGGCACCACTGACTGCGCCGCGGCCTTCCAGGCGGCGATAAATGGTCTCGGCTTTACGGGCACCGTGCACATTCCCACCGGGGAATACGTGCTTAATAGCGGCTTGACCCTTTACAAGGGCATTGTATTGCGAGGGGACCGGCCAAGGATGAGGTTCGGGAACCTTTCCTCCGGAAGCGCCATCACGGTGACTGGGGGCAAATCCGGCGGACCGCTCGGCCTTAACACTGGTGTTTATTTGGCCATGGAGAACCTGCGGCTGGTGGCCGACGGCACCTACACGGCAGGCAACTATAAGGCAGGGGTTCATGGGGTCTATATTACCAACCAAGAAATGACCTTCCGCAACCTGGAAATCTGTGGGTTTGACCAGGCTGTTAAAATGACTAATGGCGCATATTGCATCAACTTTCACGACTCGTCTTTCCGCTTTAACAATTATGGTATTTATATTGATTGCACGGAAACAGTTCCGCGCATATTCTTCAGCGGGTGCGCCATTTCAAATAATAATTATGGCATCTATAACAAATTAGGTGTAACCACTTTATCCAATTGTAATTTCGATTACAACCTGCGGGGTCATGTGGCTGGCAATGAGACCAGAGTTTCTGGCTTCATTGCCGCAACCCTCAATTTCATCTCGACCCACTTTGAAAACTTGTCATCCTACTCCCCTCCACAGACGTACTACCGTATCAACAATTCAAATGGCGATATGGTTTTGATCAACTGTCAGTTAACTGATGACGTCTCTGCTTACCCCGTCATCAACAATAATTCGGGAATTCTGGATCTAGAAAATTGTCATTTCCGGATGCCCGAGGGAAAATACCTTATCAATGGCGGCCTGGTTAGGGTAAAGAATTCCTTTTACCAGGATACCACCGAAAACCGGGCCAGATTTTCCCGCCAACACTCCGGAATTTATAACAACGGTTTTGAGACCGGCGACCTCACGGGCTGGACCATGGATGTGGGCAGCCAGGGAGTAGTGATCAACACCGACAAGTATGACGGTAGCTATTGCCTGCGATTGACCAGAACCAGCTCGACGGCGGGAACGGAAGTCGTGAGCCAACGAAACCCCATCCCCGCGGGCGCAAACGAACTCAACCTGAGCGTTTTCTACAAAAACACGCAAAATGAAATATCCTGGAATGACATCAAATTTTACAATGCCAGTGGCAACGAAGTCGGCTCGGCCTCCCTTTCTCTTCTGGGGAATGTCACCAACTGGACCAAGGCCAAAGGAAACTACCTGGTGCCGGTGGGAGCCGTTAGCTTTACCGTGCGGTTCAAAGTGACCTCAGCTTGGAATGGCACCTACCTGTTCATCGATGAAGTGTATGCTCATTGGAAATAAGAAAATCGCCGGCTTATGGGTGCTGACCTCGGGAGGATTTTCGATTAGTCCTTATTGTCGGGTCAACCTGTTACCCGGTTAAATCCTCTGAGTCCACGAAGCGGCCAAACTTGACCGCAAGCTATAAATTGGGGAGCGGTGGGAGCTCGGGCTTAAGTCCGGGCTCCCACCGTTTTCATTAGCCCTTGCCCCGCAGCTTGACTTTCGGACCCCTAAATGCTTTATGCTTATTCTGCCACGTTGGCTCATCGCGTCTCCAAGCCCCGTGCGGGGCCGCCGGCGAAAGGAGGAGAAGATGCCCCTTTGCCCCCGTTGTCAATTGTCCAATCCGGCAGGCCAGAAGGTCTGCCAGGCCTGCGGCGCGCCGCTGACCGGCGGCGGGCCGGAGGCTGAGGCCCCCCTGGCAGCCCGGGCCGCGGCCCGCTTTCGCCTTCTTCCCTGGGTGGGGGTGCTGGCGAGCCTCGGGGTGGTGGCCTGGCTCCTCTATTCCCTGGGCTATCTCTCCCCTTGGGCGCCTCCTCCTTCTGCCACCGCCCCTTCTGCGCCGGCCCCGCCAGCCAAAACGCCCCCACCGGCTGCCCCCGCGGCCAGCCTGCCGGAGCAGGTGCAGGCCCTCTTCAATACCCTGAGGGAGGCCCAGCTCAAAAAGGACCTCACTCTGTTCCTGAGCTGTTACTCCCCCTCCTTCCCGGGCTTGGCGGAGAAACGCCAGCAGACTCAGAAGGCCTGGGAGGAGTATACTTTTACCAACATGTTTTATTTCCTGGATGAAGTGACCCCTCAGGGCCCCGACCAGGCCAAGGTGCGGGTCACCTGGGAACTGCAGGCCCAGCCCCGGGCCGGCGATGAGACCCTCACCGCCACCCAAATCTTCCAGGTGGAGCTCAAGCGGGAAGGCGGCGCCTGGAAGATCGCCGGCCTGAAGGAACTCCCGGCCCCCTAAGGAATTTCGTCCTCCTCCACCTCCATCCCCAAGCCACGGCCTTTTGCCAAGGCTTGGGGAAAGATGGTCTGGCCTCTGTCCCTCCTGGCCGGGCGTCCCCGTTGCCTTCCCCTCCGGGAGGGCTTCGCCCCTTTTGTGCAATTGTGGTATAAGCTTAAAGAGCGAGGCTGGCCCCGGACCCCAAAACGTCCGGTCCCGCCCCCAACATCACTCCCCCGCACCCAAAGAGTTTCTCATGCATCTCAACATCCGCCAGAAGGTCATCGTCATTTTTGCCGCGGCCATCGTGGTCATCGGACTCATTGCCAGCTATTCCTACTATTACCTGAAAGTCATTGAGGTGAAGCAGCACATTGTGGAGATGGCCAATGACCTGAGGGAGATCATCCTGGAGATCAGACGCTATGAAAAAAACTTCCTCCTGTATCATTCCTCCCAGGACTTGCAGGAAAATCTCCATCAGCTCGATCTGGCCCGTGACACCCTGAAACAGTTTTATCCGGAAGGGGAGACCCTCAGGATCGCCCAATTCCTCCGGCACCTGGAGGCGGAACTCCAGGGTTACCGGCAACTGATGGAGAAATTCCTCTCCGGGGAGGCCAAGGTGAGCCCCGCCCAGGAAGAGGAGATGCGGGAGCGGGGCAAAAGGCTGGTGGAACTCTCCCGGGAGCTGGTGATTTTCGAACGGCAGCGCATCCTGGAGATCCTCACCAGCCTGAAGGCCCAACTTTTGAGCGCGGTCTTCTTTTTCGTGCTCAGCGGCATTTTCCTTACCATCATCATCAGCCGCAAAATCCTCCGCCCCTTAAAGGTCATTGAAAACACCACCCTGAGGATCGCCAAAGGAGATTTTCGGCCCCTGCCCGTCTTGGAGACCCGGGATGAGACCCAACAGGTGGTGGAGGCCTTCAACCGCATGGTGACTGAGCTCGCCCGGCGCCAGCACCAGTTGGTGGAGTCCAAAAAGATGTCCTCCCTGGGGATTCTCACCGCGGGCATCGCCCATCAGCTCAACAATCCCTTGAACAACATCTCCACCTCCTGTCAGATCGTGCTGGAGGAACTGGACGGCGGCCCCAAGGAGCTCTTGCGCAAGATGTTGCACAACATTCAGCAGGAGGTCTTCCGGGCCCGGGATATTGTCAAGGGATTGCTGGAGTTTTCCCGGGTGCGGGATTTCTCCTTGCATCGGGTGCCCGTGGCCCAGGTGGTGAAGCGGGCCGTGCAGCTCATCTCCAGCCAGGTGCCGCCCCATATCGACATCATTAACGAGGTGCCCGAAGATCTGGTGCTGGAGATCGACCCCCAGCGGCTGCAGGAGGTCTTTCTCAACCTGATCATGAACGCCATCCAGGCCATCCCTGAGGGGCCCGGCCGCATCCACCTGAAAGCCGAGGCCGACGCCTCCCGAAGGCAGGCGGTCCTCACCGTGTCCGACAACGGCACGGGCATCCCCCCTGAGGCCCTGGATCAGATCTTTGACCCCTTCTTCACCCTGAAGGAGGAAGGGGTGGGCACCGGCCTGGGTCTGTCCATCGTCTACGGCATCATCGAAAAGCACCGGGGCACCATTGAAGTGGAAAGCAAAGTGGGGGAGGGCACCACCTTCATTATCCGCCTGCCCCTGCCGGCGGCTCCGGGGGAGGAGCCCAAGGAATGAGCGCCCCCCGGATCCTGGTGGTGGATGACGAGCAGATCGCCCGGGAAAACCTGGAGTATGTCCTGGCCAAGGAAGGCTATGAGGTGGTGGCGGTGGAGAGCGGCGAGCGGGCCCTGGAAGAGCTGGAGGGCGGCGAGTTCGACCTGGTTCTCACCGACCTGCGGCTCCACCGGGTGGACGGCATGCAGGTGTTGAAGCGCACCAAGGAGCTCTCCCCGGATACCGAAGTGATCGTCATTACCGGCTACGCCACCGTGGCCAGCGCCGTGGCGGCCATGCAGCAGGGCGCCTACCACTATCTGGCCAAGCCCTATCAGAACGAGGAGGTGCGACTGCTGGTGCGCCAGGCTCTGGAAAAGCGGGGCCTGCGCCTGGAGGTGCGGGAACTGAAACGCCAGGTGGCGGCCCACGGCGCCATCCCCTCCCTCATCGGCAATCATCCCAAGATGGTTGCCTTAAAGGAGACTATCGCCCAGATCGCCCCCACCGACTGCAATGTCCTCATTTTGGGGGAGACCGGCACCGGCAAGGAGCTGGTGGCCCGGGCCCTCCACGCCTTGAGCCCCCGGGCCGGCAAGCGCTTCCTGGCGGTCAACTGCGGCGCCTTCAGCGAGGAGCTGCTGGCCAGCGAGCTCTTCGGCCATGAGAAGGGGGCCTTCACCGGCGCCCACAGCGTCAAAAAGGGGCTGCTGGAAGTGGCCAGCGGCGGCACCTTCTTCCTGGATGAGGTGGGCGATATGCCCCTGGCCATGCAGGTGAAGCTCCTCAGGGTCATCCAGGAAAAGGTCCTGCTGAGGGTGGGCGGGGTGGAGGAGATTCCGGTAGATGTCCGTCTGGTGGCCGCCAGCAACAAGGACCTGCGCCAGGAGGTGGCCCAGGGCCGCTTCCGCCAGGACCTCTACTACCGCCTCAATGTGGTCACCCTGATGGTGCCGCCCCTGGCTGAGCGCCGGGATGACATCCCTCTCTTGTGCCAGCATTTTCTGGCGCAGGTGGCGGCCCGCCAAGGCAAACGCATCGAGAGCATCGCCCCGGAGGTCATGGAGGTTCTCCTCCACTATGAATTTCCGGGAAACGTCCGGGAGCTGGAGAACATCATCGAGCGGGCGGTGACCCTGGCCACCGGGCCGGTCATCGAACTGGCCCATCTGCCGCCGGACCTGCAGCAGCGCAGCCTGCAGATGACCCGCCACCAGCGCCGGGAATTCCTGACCCTGGAGGAAAACGAGAAGGAGTATATCGCCTGGATCCTGAAGCAGGTCCAGGGGAACCGCACCCGGGCGGCGGAGATCCTGGGGATTGACCGGGTCTCCCTGTGGCGCAAACTCAAGCGCTACGGCTTGGCCTGAGGGGAACGCCGGCGGCTGCCCAGGTTCCACGGTTCCCACCCAAAAAGAGTCGCCCTTCCCCTAACGCAGCACCCGGTCCAGGACCTCCCTCAGGTTGTCGGCCAGGATGATCTCCAGACCCTCCCTGGCCTCTTCCTCCACCCGGGCCACCTCCGCCTCATTCTGTCGGGGCAGCACCACCACCTGGACCCCGGCCCGCTGGGCGGCCAGAAGTTTCTCCCGGACGCCGCTCACCGGCAGCAGCTGGCCGTTCAAGGTGAGCTCGCCGGTGAGGGCCACCTCCCGGCGCACCGGCCGACCGGTCAGGAGGGAAATGAGGGCCACGGCAATGGTGGCTCCGGCACTGGGCCCCTCCTTGGGGATGGCGCCGGAGGGCAGGTGAATGTGGATGTCGCTGTCGGTGAAAAAGTCGGGATCCACCCCCAAGGCGGCGGCGTGGCTGCGCACGTAGCTTAAGGCGGTCTGGGCCGATTCCCTGAGGACCTCCCCCAAAGAGCCGGTGAGCAGAAGCTGCTTGTGGCCCTTCATACGCACCGCCTCCACGAAGATGATCTCCCCGCCGAATTCGGTCCACACCAGCCCTGTAGCCACTCCCACCCGGTCCTCCCGGGCGGCGATCTCATGCTGGTAGAGGTGCGGGCCCAGGAGCTTCTCCACCACGGCCGCGTCCAGGTGCGTCACTGGCAGACGCTGCTGCTCCTGGAGGCACATGCGGGCCAGCTTGCGGGCCAGGGTGGCCAAAGCCCGGTTGAGCTGGCGTAAGCCCGCCTCCCGGGTGTAGTGCTGGATGATGGTGCTGACCGCCTCGGGGGTGAGCTCCAGCTCCTGCCCGGTCAGGCCGTGGGTGCGCAACTGCCGCGGCCATAAGTAACGGCGGGCGATCTCCTGCTTTTCCCGGCTGGTGTAGCCGGGGAAGGTGATGACCTCCAGCCGGTCCACCAGCGCCGCCGGCAGGTCGCTCACCGCATTGGCGGTGGCGATGAACATCACCCGGGAGAGGTCGAAGGGCACCTCCAGGTAATGATCCACGAAATGCCGGTTCTGCTCCGGATCCAGCACCTCCAGGAGCACCGCCGCCGGATCCCCCCGGAAATCCTGGCCGATCTTGTCGATCTCATCCAGCATGAAGACCGGGTTGTTGACCCCCAGGCGCCTCAGTTCACTGATGATCCGGCCGGGGAGGGCGCCCACGTAGGTGCGGCGGTGGCCTCTGAGCTCCGCTTCATCCCGCATCCCGGCCAATGACAGGCGCACGAACTTGCGGCCCAGGGCGGTGGCGATGGCCTGGCCGATGGAGGTCTTGCCGGTGCCGGGCGGGCCGCCGAAACACAGCACCGGCCCCTGGCTCACCTGAAAGAGGCGCCGGCGTTCGGCCAGCTCCCGGACGGTCTGGCGCAGCTCCTCCAGGTTGATGGGCTTGGGGAGATAGTGGGCTGCGCCCTTGCGCAGGGCGTCCACCGCGGTGCCCACGGTGGCATAGCCGGTGATCATCACCACCTCGGTGGCCGGGGCCTTGGCCTTGATGGCCTCCAGGAGCTGCAGGCCGTCCATGCGCTCCATCTTGAGGTCGGTGAGGACCACATCGAATTCCCGCCCTGTGAGCTTGTCCAGGGCCTCCAGGGCGCTGGCCGCAGTGTCCACCTGGTAGCCGTCCTTTTGAAGGATGTATTCCAGGTTGGTGCGGGCGATTTCCTCGTCATCCACCACCAGCACCCGGCTGGGCTGCAGGCTGCAGAGCATGCGGCCGGCCAGGTATTCCAGGATGCGCTCCTTGACCGGCATGAGACCGTAGTGCTGCTCATGGAGCACCGCCTCCACATGCCGCAGGTTCAGGTTGTCCGGGGTGCTGCGCTCCCAGGGCAGGGACAGAAGCAGGTCGAGATAACTGAGCCCGATGGCATACTCGGGCAGGGTGGGGTCGGTCTTTTCCAGCTTTTCCAGCTCCCGCAGGGCCACCTGGGCGGCGGCCTCCGGCAGCCGGGCCTGCTTCAGGGCCTGGCGCAGGCTGTCCAGTTCCGGTGCCGCCTTGGGGGCTTCCGGCGGGGGGGGACGGCGAAAAAACATGGGCACCATTTCCTGAGGTGAGGCCCGGTAAGCTCAGGGGCCCCACCTATTATTCCTGGGTCCTTGGCACGCTGCGGGAAATCGAGGCCAAGGCCCCGATTTTCCCCTCATGGATCGGGGGTGGCGGAGTGGAAGGGGAAGGGGCAGAGGGCCTGCCCTTCCCTGGTCCGCTCCCCCCAGGGCTAGGGGCAACAGCTTCATTATAGGAGGAAATCCTCCCGGAGACAACGGCCTTGGCTCTCCGGAGCGCTGGTGTTGCAGATTGCAGCATAAAAGGGGATAAGCGAAACAATCATTAACTACCTATAATTACAAATAAATTAGTATATCATTGCAATATGCAACATACGCCAAGGCAGAAGGAACCGGCGAAATCAGTTTATCTCGTTGAATTAATTAAGAAAAATAAATTCCTGGCCCATGGCCCGGCCATTGCAAAGGCAGAAGGACAAAACCGGCGGGTGATGGCCTGCCGACCAGGAAGGGCAAAGACATGGACGGCAAAAAGTCAAAGGCAGGATGGGATCCCCGGGAGGCCGCCCAGGCCAGTCTGATGGCCAAGGGGCTGTCGGTGCCCCCGGAACTGGCCCCGGAAAACCGCAAGATCCTCCTGGTGGGGCAGGGGGCCCGGTTCAGCGACTCGGTGCTGGAATACGCCCTCAACCTGGCGGACCGTCTGGGCTATGACCTGGTGGCGGTGCAGGTGGGGCCGCTCCCTCCCACAGGGGGGTGGCTCTCGGGACTGAAGGCCTGGGGGCAACAGGCCTGGTTTCGCCTCCAGGCGCGCTGGGCCTGGCGGCCGGCCCGCCACAAGCTCCACGCCTCTGGCCTGAAGTGTGACCGGGCGGTCCGGTTCGCGCCCCTCAGCGAGGTGGTGACCGGCCTCAATCGGGAGAAGAAGCGCATCGAATTTGTCCTGAACGCCACGGAAGCCCGGGAAGACGAGATGCTTCGGGAGGTCTCGCTCCCGGTCTTTACCATTTCCACGGGAAAAGGAGAAAGGACCATGGCAGCGGAATCGAAGGTGGAGAAAGTGCTGGGACGGACCCTCGGCTGGGGGGCGGCCACGGTGGCCCTCTATGCCGCAGTTTTCCTGAACTCCGAGAGCATCATGAGTTATTTCACCCGGGGCGGCTGGTATGCGGCCTTGCCGGTGGCCACGGTCTTCGTGTTCTCCTATATCCACGGCTCCTTTTCCCATTACCTCTGGGAGGCCCTGGGCATCCGGGCTCCCCAGCAGGGGGTGCGGCCCCAGGCCCGGCCGGTCCGGCGTCAGCGCCCGCGGCCTCGCCTGCGTCTCAACGTCTAAGGCTCCGGCTCCAAGGAGGGTGATCCCATGCATGAAATGGCAGGCAATATTCAGTTTATCGACCTGAACAGCACCGCCATCCTGTTTCTCTTCATCGTCGGCTTCATCGGCGGGCTGGTGAGCGGTTTCATCGGCTCCGGCGGCGCCTTCGTCCTCACCCCCGGGATGATGAGCCTGGGGGTGCCCGCGGCGGTGGCCGTGGCCAGCAACATGTGCCACAAGTTCCCCAAGGCCCTGGTGGGGGCCATCAAACGCTACAAGTATGGCCAGGTGGACCTGAAACTCGGCCTCACTATGGCCGCCTCCGCCGCCGTGGGAGTGCAGGTGGGCATCAAAATCCAGGAGTGGATCCTGAAGACCTGGGGCCAGGCGGGGTCCAACCTCTACGTCAGCCTCTCCTTTGTGGCGGTCCTGGTCCTGGTGGGTGGCTATGTCTTCTATGACGCCTATAAAATCGCCCGCCAAGGCGGCGGCGAGCAGGTCTCCTCCCTGGCCCGGCGGCTGATGCAGATCCACCTGCCGCCCATGATCACCTTTAAGACGGCCAACACCCGCATCTCCCTGTGGTTCACCCTGCCCATCGGCTTCGCCACCGGCCTTCTGGCCGCCACCATTGCCGTGGGCGGCTTCATCGGGGTGCCGGGCATGATTTATGTCCTGGGGGCCCCCGGCCTGGTGGCTTCGGCCACCGAACTGGTCATCGCCTTTGTCATGGGCTTCGGCGGCACCCTGAAGTGGGCCCTGAGCGGCATGGTGGATATCCGCCTCACCCTCATCATCCTGGCCGGGTCGCTTTTGGGGGTGCAGCTGGGGGCCATCGGCACCACCTATGTCAAGGAGCACATGATCAAGGTGGTCATGGGCACCATCATGCTCATCGTGGCGGTGAGCCGGGCTTTGGCGGTGCCCCGCTACCTCACGGACCTGGGCCTCATGGCGGTGAGCCCCGGGATGCTGAGCCTCCTGGACAAGGCGAGCTTTCTTTCCATGTGTCTGGCCTTGCTGGTGGGCGCCGTCATCATCCTCGGGGCCATGTGGCGGGCGGAAGTCTCCGTGGCTGCCCACCCTGAGCCCACCGAAGAATCCTGGGGATAAAGCCACCCGGGCGCGGCGGAGGTGAGGTCATGTTCAGCTTCCTGAGGACGGTCTCAGCCCCAAAGGGTGCTCCCCAGGAACTCCTGCGGGAGAGATATGCCCACTTCCGTCGCCTGCTGAAGTGCAATAATCGGCTCCTGGCGCTGATGGCGGACCTGGAGGAGAGAGGCGCCTCAGGCCCCCTGCCGGAGGAGGATGATCTCTACCGGCGCCTGGAGGAACTGGGGGAGGAGACGGCGGAGATGATCACCGCCCTCCAGCGCCTCAGCGGGGACCGCTACCCCCAGCTGTCCCTGGCCTTTCAATCCCTGTGGCAGCGGCTGCAACGCACCCTGGAGGGCGCGCCGGAGATCCCGGATACCCCCTACCTCCTCCCCTTGCATGCCCTCAGCCGGGAGCAGAGCCTGGCGGTGGGCCAGAAGATGGCCCGGCTGGGGGAGATCCGCCACCGGCTGGGACTGCCGGTGCCCCGGGGCTTTGCCGTCACCACCGCGGCTTACCAGGCCTTCATGCGCTTCCAGGGTCTGGATAAGACCATTGCCGCCCGGCTGGCGGCCGTTCCTCCGGAGGATACCGGGCGCCTTACCCGGGTCTGTGAGGAGATTCAGCAGCTCATTCTGGACACGCCCCTGCCGCCGGACCTGGAGGGCATCCTCCACCTGGCCGCCCAGGCGCTGCCCGCAGAGCACCTGGCGGTGCGCTCCAGCGCCGTGGGCGAGGACGGGGAGCACTCCTTCGCCGGCCAGTTCACCACCCTCCTCAATGTGCCGGTGGCGGAGCTGCCGCTGGCCTACAAGCGGGTCATCGCCGGCAAGTTCAACCCGGCCGCAGTGGTGTATTGGCGGCGCCAGGGGTATGAGGTGGGCGGCCTCCCCATGGCGGTGGGGGTGCTGAGCATGGTGGCGGCCCGGGCCAGCGGCGTGATGTTCACCGTGGACCCCCGCCGGCCTGAGGAGGGGACCCTCATCATCAATGCGGTCTGGGGTCTGGGGAAATACGCCGTGGACGGGGTGATCACCCCGGACCTGTACTGCCTGGAGCGGGAGACCGGGCGCCTGAGTCGGCAGGAGATCGCCTTCAAACCCGTGGCCTTGCGCCTGGGGCCGGAGGGCGGCTGCGTCGAGGAGGCCCTTCACCCCGAGCTGGCCGCCGCCCCGTGCCTGTCGCCGGCGGAGCTGGCCAGGTTGCGGGACCTCGCCCTGGCGCTGGAGCGCCATTTCGGCGGCCCCCAGGATGTGGAATGGGCCCTGGATGAGTCAGGCCATCTGGTGATCCTGCAATCCCGCCCCCTGCGCCTGGAGAGGGAGAGGGAAAGCCCGGTGACGGGCCCGGCCCCCGACCTCGAGCCCCTCCTTTCAGGCGGGGTGTGTGCCGTCGGGGGTGCCGGCGCCGGGCCGGTGTATCTCTATCCGCCCCAGGGCGACCCGCAGGCGGTACCTATGGGCGCAGTGCTGGTGGCCGCCCAGCCCTCCCTACGCCTGGCCCTGGTGCTGGACCGGCTGGCCGCCCTCGTTTTGGAAGTGGGCAGCCCCACGGATCACCTCACCATCCTGGCCCGGGAATACCAGGTGCCCACCCTGGTGGGACTGAAAGGGGCCGCCCGCCGATTGACCCCGGGGGAGTGGGTCACCGTGGATGCCGACCGCACCCGGATTTATCCCGGCAGGCACCCGGTGGTAGCGGAAAGACCGCGCCGGGATGGGGCCGAAGGCCGGGAGCGCTCCCGGAGACTGAGATACCGCCAGGTGCTGCGGCAGGTGGTGCCGTTGCACCTCCTTGACCCGCACAGTCCGGAATTCCGGCCGGAAAACTGCCGCTCTGTCCATGACCTCACCCGCTTCTGCCATGAGAAGGCCATGGAGGCCATGTTCACCCTGGAGGTGGGGAACCTTGGCCAGATGGGCGGCGTGCGGCGCCTGCAAGCCGATCTCCCCTTCACTCTTCTCGTCTTGGATTTAGAGGGCGGCACCACCGGTTCCGACCCCCAGGCGCTCAGGGAGGAAGAGATCACCCACCTGCCTTTGCGGGCCCTGCTCCAGGGCTTCCGCCACCCGGGGCTTGCCGGCCTGAGCCGGGCCGCTCCCGATCTCAGCGGCTTTTTGTCCATCGTCGCCAACACCGTCTATGACCCCGCCAAAGCCGAAGGCGAACTGGGGGACGCCAGCTTCGCCCTGATCGCGGAGCACTACCTGCATTTCAGCTCCCGCCTGGGCTACCACTTCGCCCTGGTGGACGCCTACCTCGGGCCGGAAAGCAACGATAACTACCTGGCGGTGCAGTTCCAGGGGGGGGCCGCCTCGGGCGACCGCCGGGCGCGCCGCCTGCGTCTGCTCACGGCCATCCTTACCGACCTGGGTTTTGAGGTGGAACTCAACGGCGAGCTTCTCCAGGCCCGCCTGGTCAAGCCCCCTCAGGAGGAGGGCGCCGCCATCCTGAAGCAGGTGGCCTGTCTCCTGGCCTTTTGCCGCCAACTGGACGTGGCCCTCACTTCCGAGACCGCCCTTGAGCATTACCTCGACGCCTTCCGCCGGCAGGAATTCCCCCTGGCTCTCTAATTTGAGGGCCGTCCGCCGGTTTGGCTCCGGCTCTCCCAGGTCCGGTCCCGTTAATTGCCCTCACGTTAACTTTCCCCTCAGGCTTGTTCCTCTCCCGGGGTTGCCGGATGACCAGGTGTCCGGCTCTTCCCTGTGAGCCGGACGCGGGATACCCCTTTCGGCTGCATTGTGGTTTTTTCCGACAAAATAATTTCAAATAAATCCAATAAGTTAAGGGGATTGGGCCAAATCTGTCGCCTTATCCGACACTTTCTGGAGCCCCAAGGAGAAGAATTATAAAAAATTATAAATAATTTCAAATAATTATATTTCTGAAGCGGTTGGCACAAGCCTTGCCTACATAAAGGGCAGCCCCGGCCGGCCAGCCCATGGCCGAGGCCACACTCCGTGTCGGGAGTCCGGATGATGGAAAGCCTGACCGCTGAGGGGCTGGTCCCCTCCACCGCCCTGCCGGCGCGCCTGGCGGCGCACTTCAGTGTCCCTCCCTCCGTCTGCTATCAGTGCAAAAAATGCTCCGCCGGCTGTCCTCTGACCTTTGCCATGGATCTTCTGCCGGATACGGTCATCCGGCTGGCCTTGCTGGGCCAGGAGGAGAGCCTCTTGTCCTGTCGCACCATCTGGGTGTGCGCCTCCTGCGTCACCTGCACCACCCGTTGCCCCAACGGCATTGACATTGCCGGGGTGATGGACTGGCTGAAAGAAGAGGCGCTACGTCGGGGGGTGGCGGTGCCGCAGCCCGAGGTGGCCACCTTCCACCGCTACTTCCTGGAGAGCATCCGCAAGGGCGGCGGCCGCCTCTCGGAGACCGCCCTGATGCAGCGTTACACCCTGTTTCAGCTCCGGCGGCGCCCCGACTTGAAGGAGCTGGTGCGCCAGCTCAAGCTGGGCTGGGAGCTCTTCCGTCGCCGGCGCCTGCGCCTCTTGGGCCCCCCGGCCCTCAAGGGGCGGGCGGACATCCGGGCCATCTTTCAGAAAGCGGGGGCATAAACGAGCCATGCAAGTGAGCTATTATCCCGGCTGTTCCCTGGAGGGCACTGCGGCGGATTATGCCGCCTCCATCCAGGCGGTAGCCCCTCTGTTGGGAGTGGAGCTCCTGGAGCTGGAGGATTGGAACTGCTGCGGCGCCAGCGCCGCCCATAGCATCAACCATGAGCTGGCGGTGGCCCTGCCGGGGCGCAACCTGGCCCTGGCCCGAGAGCGGGGCCTGGATGTGGTGGTGCCCTGCGCCCTGTGTTTCAACCGCCTCAAGGCCGCCGAAAAAGAGACGGCCGCACCCACGGCCCGCCAGGTGAAGATCTGGGACCTGCTGGATTTCCTCACCCAGGAGACTTTTCTCACCCAGATCTCCCGGCGGCTGGCCAAGCCCCTGACGGGTCTCAAGGCGGTGGCCTACTACGGCTGTCTCTCGGCCCGGCCGCCCCAGATCACCGACAAAGCGGACTGGGAAAACCCCACCGCCATGGACCGGCTGCTGGAGGCCCTGGGTGCTGAGGCCATCGACTGGTCCTACAAGACCGACTGCTGCGGCGCCGGCTTGGCGGTGGCCCGGCCGGACATCATCGACACGTTGGTGGGCCGCCTCTATGAACGGGCCCTGGCCGCCGGGGCCGAGTGCTTCGTGGTCTCCTGCCAGATGTGCCAGGCCAACCTGGACCTGACCCAAAGCCGCATCTCCGAGAAGGCCGGCAAGCGCTACTATCTCCCGGTCTTCTATTTCACCGAGCTTTTGGGACTGGCCTTGGGCCACCCGGAGGCGGCGGGCTGGCTGAGGCGGCACCTGGTGGATCCCCGGCCCCTCCTCACGGCCAAGGGGCTGTTGTGATGGCCTTTCACCTTCGCACACGGACGGGACGCGTATGACTGCCTCCAACGGAAAAGTGGGCGCCATCGCTGTGGTGGGCGGCGGCATCGCCGGCATGCAGGCGGCCCTGGACGCCGCCAACGCCGGCTATAAGGTGTATCTGGTGGAGCGGGACATCTCCATCGGCGGGGTCATGGCCCAACTGGACAAGACCTTCCCCACCAACGACTGCTCCACCTGCCTCATCTCCCCCAAGCTCATCGAGGTGGCCCGGCACCCGGACATTGAGATCATCACCCAGGCCCAGGTGGCCAAGGTGGAGGGCGAGGCCGGGAACTACCGGCTCACCGTGACTCTCGAGCCCCGTTACATCGACCGGGCCAAGTGCAACGCCTGCGGCGCCTGCGCCGAGGCCTGTCCGGTGAGCATGCCCAGCACCTTCGACGAGGGCCTGGGCACCCGGCCGGCGGCCTATCGCCATTTCCCCCAGGCCATCCCCGCCACCTACGCCATCAAGAAGCTGGACCGGGCGCCCTGTGTGCGGGCCTGCCCCGCCAACCTGAGCGCCCAGGGGTATGTGCAGCTCATCAAGGTGGGGAAATACGCCGAGGCCCTGGCCCTCATCATGGACCGGCTGCCCCTGCCCGGCACCATCGGCCGCATCTGCCCTCACCCTTGCGAGGACCAGTGCCGGCGGGGCGAGCTGGATGAACCGGTGGCCATCTGCGCCCTGAAGCGCTTCGCCGCCGACATGGCGGACTGGCAGAGCCTGCCGGTGCCGGAGATCACCCCCCGGCCCGGGAAGGTGGCGGTGGTGGGCTCCGGGCCCTCGGGCCTGAGCTGCGCCTATCACCTGGCCCGCCGGGGCTATCAGGTGACGGTCTTTGAGGCCCAGAGCGACATCGGCGGCTGGCTGCGCTACGGCATCCCCGAATACCGCCTGCCCCGGGAGGTCCTGGACCGGGAGGTGGACTACATCCGCCGACTGGGGGTGGAATTCAAGGTCAACACTCCCATCGGCCCCGGTCTCACGGTGAACGACCTCCTCACCCGGGAGGGCTTCCAGGCGGTGTATCTGGGGGTGGGGGCCCAGGATTCCCTGCGCCTCCCTGTCCCCGGGGCCGACGCCCAGGGGGTCTTGTGGGGCGTGGAGTACCTCAAGGAGTCCGCCGCCGGCCGGCCCCAGGACTTCCGGGGCCGCCGGGTGACGGTCATCGGCGGCGGCAACGTGGCCATGGACGTGGCCCGCACCGCCCGCCGCCAGGGTGGCGAAGTCACCATCATCTGCCTGGAGACCAGAGACGAGATGCCCGCCTCGCCCTGGGAGGTGGCCGAAGCGGAGCAGGAGGGCATCACCATCCTGCACCGCTGGGGCGTCAAGGAGATCGTGGCGCCCAAAGGCCAGGTCACCGGCCTGGTGCTCAAGGCGGTGGAGAGGGTTTTTGACGAGCAGGGCCGCTTCGCCCCCACCTACCGGGAAGAGGAGACCACCCGTCGGGAGACCGACGTGGTGATTCTGGCCATCGGCCAGAAGACCAATCTGAGCTTCCTCACCGAGACGGACGGCATCCGGCTCACCCCCCGGGGCCTCATCGAGGCGGACCCCGAGACCCTGGCCACCAGCCGGGAGGGGGTCTTTGCCGGCGGCGATGTCATCACCGGGCCCTACATCGCCATCGCCGCGGTGGCCGCCGGCCGGGAGGCGGCGGAATCCATCGACCGCTACCTCTCCGGCCGGGATCTCAAGGAGGGCCGGGAATTTCCCTTACGGCCCCTCCCCAAAGGCGAGGGCAACTGGGCGCCTCTGCCGCCCAAATCCGCCCGCAAACCCCGGGCCCGCATGCCGGAGCTGCCTCTGGCCGAGTGGACCAAGGGCTTTAAGGAAATCAACCTGGGCTTCAGCGAGGAGCAGGCCAGAAGCGAGGCGGAGCGCTGCATCAACTGCGGGGTGTGCTCCGAGTGCCTGCAGTGCGTGGCCGCCTGCCAGGCCGGGGCCATCAACCACCAGATGCAGCCCGCCACCCGGGAACTGGAGGTGGGGGCCCTCATCCTGGCACCGGGCTTTAGGCCCTTCGAGGCGGACCAGAAGGCGGAGTACGGCTTCGGCCGCTACCCCAACGTGGTCACCTCCCTGCAGTTTGAGCGCCTGCTTTCCGCCACCGGGCCCACCGGCGGGCATGTGGTGCGGCCCAGCGACCATCAGGCCCCCCGCAAGGTGGCCTGGATCCAGTGCGTGGGCTCCCGGGACGCCTCCCTGAACCGGGAATACTGCTCCTATGTCTGCTGCATGTATGCCACCAAGCAGGCCATCATCGCCAAGGAGCACGACCCCGATATCGAGCCCACCATCTTCTACATCGACATGCGGGCCCAAGGAAAAGGCTTTGACCGCTACTACGAGCGGGCCAAAACCTCCCACGGGGTGCGCTATGTCCGGAGCATGATCTCCCGGGTGGCCCAGGATCCCAAGACCCACAACCTGGAGCTCACCTACGTGAGCGAAGACAACCAGATCGTCACCGAGACCTTCGATCTAGTGGTCCTGTCGGTGGGTCTCAATCCCCATCCCGCGGCCCGGGAGCTGGCCGGCAAGCTGGGGATCGACACCGACCGCTACGGCTATGCCCAAAGTCCGCCGTTCAAGATGATCTCCACCACCCGGGAGGGCATCTACACCTGCGGCGTCTTCCAGGCCCCCAAGGACATCCCGGAGACCGTGGGCCAGGCCTCCGCCGCCGCCGGTGCCGCTGCGGCGCTTTTGGCCGAGGCCCGGGGCACCCTGGTCACCAAGGAGGAGTATCCCCCCGAGCGGGACATCCTGGCCGAGGAGCCCCGCATCGGCGTTTTTGTCTGCCACTGCGGCATCAACATCGCCGGGGTGGTGGATGTGGCGGCGGTGACGGATTATGCCCGCACTTTGCCCCAGGTGGCCTATGCCGACCACTTCACCTTCACCTGCTCCACCGACTCCCTGGACCGCATGCGTGAGGTGATTGAGGAGCATAAGCTCAATCGGGTGGTGGTGGCCTCCTGCAGCCCCCGCACGCACGAGCCTCTGTTCCAGGAGAACCTGCGCAAGGCGGGCCTGAACAAATACCTCTTTGAGATGGCCAACATCCGGGACCAGGACTCCTGGGTGCACCAGGGCGAGCCGGCCCTGGCCACGGAGAAGGCCAAGGAGCTGGTGCGCATGTCCGTGGCCCGGGCGGCGCTCCTCAAGCCCGTGGGCGACCTCCTCTTCCCGGTGACCCAGAAGGCCCTGGTGGTGGGCGGCGAGCTGGCGGCACTGCAGGCCGCCCTCACCATCGCCGAGGCGGGCTACCCGGTGTACCTCACCGAGCCCGGGGAAAAGCTGGGGGCCAGCCTGGCCCGGCGCCAGCACCACACCCTGGAGGGCCACGCCATCCAGCCTTTTATCGCCGAGATGGTGAAAAGGGTGGAGGAGCACCCCCTCATCGAGTGGCTGCCCTTCACCCGCATCCTGGACGTCAAAGGCCACATCGGCAAGTTCAAAAGCACCGCCGAGGCTGGCCGCTTCCACCGGGAGCTGGAGTACGGGGCGGTGGTGGTGGCCACCGGCGCCCAGGAATACCAGCCCACGGAATACCTCTACGGCCAGCACGACCGGGTCCTCACCCAACTGGAGCTGGAGGAGCTCCTGGCGGAAAACCCCCGGGCGCTCCCTGCCGGGGCGAAGGTGGTGATGATCCAGTGCGTGGGCTCCCGGGAGCCGGAGCGCAACTACTGCAGCCGGGTATGCTGCAGCGAGGCGGTGAAAAACGCCCTGAAGATCAAGGAGCTGGATCCCACGGCCCAGGTCTTCGTCCTCTATCGGGACATCCGCACCTATGGCTTAAAGGAGCTTTACTACCGCAAAGCCCGAGAGCTGGGGGTGCAGTTTGTGCGCTTCGAGCCGGAGCGCCGCCCCGAGGTCACGCCCCAAGGCCAGGGGCTCACGGTGACGGTCTTTGACCAGTCCCTGAAGCTGCCCCTGAAGCTCACGGCCGACTACCTGGTGCTTTCCGCCGCTCTGCGGCCGCATCCGGCCAGCGCCGAGGTGGCCCGGGTCTTCAAGCTCCCCCTGGACGCCGATGGCTTCCTCATGGAGGCCCACCTGAAGCTCAAGCCTCTGGACTTTGCCTCCGCCGGCATCTTTCTTTGCGGTCTGGCCCACGGCCCCAAGACCCTGGAGGAGAGCCTGGCCCAGGCCCAGGGCGCCGCGGCCCGAGCTCTGGGGGTCCTCTCCCGGGAGGAGATGTATGTGGCCGGCGCGGTGGCCCAGGTGGATCCGCTGAAGTGCGTTGCCTGCCTCACCTGCGTGCGCACCTGCCCCTTCGGGGTGCCGCAGATGGATGAGAGCGAAGGCGTGGTGCGCATTGACGCCGCCTCCTGCCAGGGCTGCGGCAACTGCGCCAGCGCCTGCCCCCGCAAGGCCATCGAAGTGAAACACAATCTGGACGAGCAGTTCATCGCCAAGATCCTGGCCGTGAGTGACACCTGGCCGGCGATGGGCTCCGAGGCGAGGTAGTCCCATGGAAGCCTCCAAAGTGATTTCCGCCGCTCCGGAAGCGGCATTTGTCCCCAAGATCCTGGCCCTGGTGTGCACCTACTGCACCTACACCGCCGCGGACATGGCGGGCTCGGCCCGCATGCAGTACCCGGCCACGGTGCGCATCGTCAAGTACTTATGCACCGGCCGCATCGACATCCTGCACATCCTCAAGGCCTTTGAGGCCGGGGCGGACGCGGTGATGGTGAGCGGCTGCGAAGCCGGGAGCTGCCACTTCCTGGAGGGGAACTTGCGGGCCCGGGAACGGGTGGAATATGCCAAAAAGCTCATCGCCGAAGTGGGCCTCGAGCCCGAGCGCCTGGAGATGTTTGAGGTGGCCGCCTCCGACGCCCCCAAGTGGGTCCAGGTGGTCCGGGAGATGACGGAGAGGGTGAAACGGTTGGGTCCCAGCCCGCTCCATCGGGTGGGCGAAAGCCCCGCCCAGGTGGCGGCGGCAGTTCAACGGGTGGTGGCGCAATGATCATCGCAGAACGCAAGCCTTTCAAGGAAATCCAGGAGATGGTGGCCCCCTACGGGGACGTCCTCATCGTCGGCTGCGGCACCTGTGTGGCCGTCTGCCTGGCCGGGGGCGAAAAGGAAGTGGGGCTGTTGGCGGCGCAACTGAAGCTGGCCCGCAACCTGGCGGGACAGGCCGGCCGCCTGGGCGAGATCACCGTGGAGCGCCAGTGCGACCGAGAGTTCATCGAGCCCCTGCGGGAGACGGCGGCCGACTATGAGGCCGTCATCTCCACCGCCTGCGGCGCCGGGGTGCAGTTTCTGGCGGCGCTGCTGCCGGACAAGCCCGTCTTCCCGGCCCTCAACACCACCTTCATCGGGGTGAACGAGGCGGCGGGGCACTACACCGAGCGCTGCCGCTCCTGCCACCAGTGCTATCTGGGCCTCACCGGCGGCATCTGCCCGGTGACCATGTGCACCAAGGGCCTGCTTAACGGCCCCTGCGGCGGCACCATCGGCGGCAAGTGCGAAGTGGACCCGGAGCGGGACTGCGCCTGGTGCCAGATCTATGAGCGCCTGGAAAGCCAG
Source organism: Desulfobaccales bacterium (assembly GCA_037481655.1). Taxonomy (NCBI): domain Bacteria; kingdom Pseudomonadati; phylum Thermodesulfobacteriota; class Desulfobaccia; order Desulfobaccales; species Desulfobaccales bacterium. Next base: position 58,884 of record JBBFLF010000013.1, read on the forward strand.
GGGCGCCTTGAGCAGATCGAGGCTATTTTGCCCCTCCATCCGCACAGCCGCACCACCAGCCCGGGAACGGTGATTCACCCTGCCTATTTAAGGAGATACGCCGCCCATGAGTAAGCTCAAGGACGCCCTGAGTGCCGGGGGATTTCCCCTGGTGGTGGAAGTGAAGCCGCCCAAAGGGGTGGAAGTGGCCAAGATGCTGGCCCCGGTGACGGGCCTCAACGGCCAGGTGACGGCCTTCGGGGTGCCGGATAACGAACACGCCAAGATGCGCCTCTCCGCTTTGGCCGCCGCCCGGCTGGTGAAGGAGGCCGGAGGCGAACCCTTGATGCTGCTCACCTGCCGGGACCGCAACCGCCTGGCCCTGGAGAGCGATCTGTTGGGCGCCGCCGCCCTGGGAGTGGAGAATATCCTGGTGCTGAGCGGCGATTACGTCCATCAGGGCGACCACCCGGACGCCAAGCCGGTCTATGACGCCGACTCGGTGCAACTGCTGCTGGTGGCCCGGGAGCTCATGGCCGGCCGGGACAGCGCCGGCAACGCCTTAAGCGGCGCCCCCCGGTTTTTCCTGGGCGCGGTGGTCATCCCTGAGGCCCAACCTTTAGGCCCCCAGCGGCTGAAATTCCGCAAAAAAATTGAGGCCGGCGCCGACTTTTTCGTCACCGCGCCCCTCTTTGACCTGGAGAAATACCGGGCCTTCCGGAAAGAGGTGGTGCCCGAGGGCGTGAAGATCCTGGCCTGCCTCAAGGTGCCCTCCGCCGAGGAGGTGGAGAAGGCCGCCAAGGGTGAGCTCCGGAAGGTGTATTCCCTGCCGCCCGCAGTGATTCAGGAGCTCTCCGGCGGCGACCCGGAGGAAGTGCTGGCCAAGGGCGCGGCCCTGGCCGGGCGCCTGGCCAAACAGCTCCGGGAAGAAAAGCTGGCGGACGGCATCTATCTCAAGGCCAAGGGCCGGCCGGACCTGGCGGCGGCGTTTCTCAAGGCCGCCGGGTTCTGACAATTGGCTCGGCCAAGTAATAAACCCTGGCCGGGAGCGCACTGAGGAAAAGTTTGCGCCCCATGACACGGATCAGCCTATGAAAGCGCACGTGCAACATCCGGTGGTGGTTTTGGGCGGCGGCATTGCCGGCCTTACCGCCGCCCTGGAGCTCAACCGGGCCGGAGTGCCGGTGGCCCTGGTGGAAAAGAGCCCCTTTTTCGGGGGGCGGGCGGCCAGCTTTGTCTGCAAGGCCACGGACAGCTGCCAGAAATGCGGCGCCTGCCGGGTGGAGCAGGCCCTGAGGGAGCTTTTCGAGACCCTGGAAATCCGCCGCTTCCCCCACACCCGGGTGACGGCCGGCCGTCGGGTGGATGGCGGCCTCCATCTCACTCTGGTAAGCCGGCCCCAGGTGGTGGACCCTGACCGCTGCACCGACTGCGGCCTCTGCGCCGCGGCATGCCCGGTCCCCGGCGCCCTCCTCACCACGGTGTCGGCGGAGAATCACCCTCGCTATGCCGTGGACCCGGACAAGTGCCTCTATTACCAGGACGGCTCCTGCCGGCGGTGTGCGGAGGTGTGCCCCACCGGGGCCATTGATCTCACCCGCCCGGAGACCACGCTGGAGCTCACCGCCACCGGACTGGTGGTGGCCACCGGCTATCAGCCCTCCCCGCCGCCGGCCCGCTCGATCTTTGCCCGGGCCGGCCTCCCCCAGGTGGTCACCGGCTGGGAGCTGGAGGAGCTCCTCCGCCAGGGGGGCCCGCTCCTTAGGCCCGGGGACGGCCGTTTAGTTAGGCGGCTGGCCTTCGTGCAGTGCGTGGGCAGTCGGGACCGGGAACATGCCTACTGTTCCCGGGTCTGCTGCGGCTATGGCCTGAGGCTCGCCCGCCTGGTGCGCCATCGCTGGCCGGAGGTGCAGGTGAGCACCTTTTACATGGACCTGCAGAATGTGGGGCCCGACCCGCAGGATTTTGAGGCGGCGGTGCAGCGGGAGCTGGAACTCATCCGGGCCTTGCCCGGGGATATGGCCACCACCACCGACGGCAGCCTGGTGCTCCGCTTCTTTGACGACACAAGCGGCAAGGCCCTCTTTCGGGTGGTGGACCTGCTGGTGCTGGCGGTGGGGATCGCCCCGGGGCCGGACAACCCCTGGCTGGCGGAGATGCTGGGCTTGCCCCTCACCGCGGACGGCTTTCTGGGCTCCGGCAACGGCGCTCATCCCTTACCCCCCGGCGTCTTTCTGGCCGGCACCGCCACCGGTCCTTTGAGCATTCTTGAGTGCATCACCCAGGCCACCCGGGCGGCCGAGCAGGTCTGCCGCTATCTGGAGGAGACCCCATGAGCCCTGTGAATCCCGAACCTGCAGTGAACATCGTCCTCATGCACGGCCCGGAACTGAGCGGCGCCGGTCTCGATCCTGAGGAGCTCTGCCGCCATCTGGCGGAGCTCCCCAACTCCCGGGTGCTGGCCGTGGATCTGGCCCGGCCGCCGGAAGAGCAGCGCCAGGCGTTGGCAGGCTTCCTGGCCGCGGCGGACCGGCAGCCGGTGGTGGTGGCCGCCCGGGAGCCGGAGCACCGGATCGCCACCCTCGCCCGCCTGCGCGAGGAACTGGGTCTGACCCCCGCGCTCGTGGCGCCGGTGGACCTGACCCCGGCCCTGGATTACCCGGAGCTGGACCTGCGCCGGGCCAAAGGGATGGAGCTCATCCGCCAGGCCGCGGCCCAGATGAGCCGGGCCTTGCCGGTGGGCACGCAGACGGTGCCGGTGAGCCGCCAGGTGCTGGTCTGGGGGGATTCCTATGCCGCGGTGCGCACCGCCCTGGAGCTGGCCCAGCGGGGCTACCCGGTGCTTCTGGCCAGCTCCGGCCCGGCGCCCAGCCCCCTGGCCTTTGAATACGCCCGGGGCACCGCCGGCGGCGACGCCCTGGCGGAGCTCACCCGTCAGGCCCAGGAGCATCCACTGATCAAGGCCCTGTATGAAGCCGAGCTCCTGGATTTCCAGGGCACCGCGGGCCGGTTCGGGGTCAAACTCCGCACTCCTCAGGGACGGGTGAACGAAATGGCGGGCGCAGTGGTGCTGGCCCCGGAACTGCACCGCCAGCCCGCCCTCTCTTGCTATGCTGTGCCGGATGACCCCCGCCTCCTCTGCCAGAACCGGCTGGAAGCCCTCCTGGCGGAGAACCCGGAAAACCTCCCCGGGACCACTGCCTTTCTGGTGGGCCTGGCCGGGGAGGGGCATCCCCTGTCTTTGAAGCGGGCCCTGGCCGCCGCCCGGCGGCTGCTCTCGGCCGACAAGGAGGTCTGCTTGCTGGTGGGTAACGCCAAGCTGGCCGGACCGGGCATCGAACGGGCCCTCCGGGAAGCCCAGGAAGCGGGGCTGGTGCTCATCAAGCTCAAGGATTGCCCCGCCATCGAAGTCGGCGACACCGGGGTGAGCCTCAGCTTCTTTGAGCCTTCCCTGGGAAAGCAGGTCACCCTGCACCCGGACCTCATCGTCCTGGATGATCATTACCGGGCGGCGGCGGAAAATGCCGGGCTGGCGGAAAAGTTCCGGCTGGAGCTCGGCCCCCGGGGCTTTCTCCAGGACGACAATGTGCACCTCCTGCCCGTGGGCACCTACCGCCGGGGCATCCTGGCGGTGGGGCCGGCCCGGGGAATCCAGGACCTGGAGGAAACCGAGGCCGACATCCAGGCCGCGGTCCTGGCCGTGGAGGAGCTGCTGGGGAACGGCTATGCCCAGGCCCCCCAGGGACGGGCGCTGGTGGACCGGGGCAAATGCGTCCTTTGCCTTACCTGCTACCGCTATTGCCCCCACGGCGCCATCACCTGGGACAGCCGGGCCATCATCAACGAACTGGCCTGCCAGGGCTGTGGCATCTGTGCCAGCCAGTGCCCCAATGACGCCATCCAGCTGCAGCCCTGCCGCGATGACCAGGTGGCGGCGCAACTGACGGCCCTGGACCCGGGACTTAGCCCCCGGCTGGTGGCCTTTCTCTGCCGCAACTCCGCCTGGGAGGCCTACCAGTCCGTGGTACGCCTCAAGGCCGGGGTGCTGCCGCCGGGCTTTACGGCGATCAAGCTCCCCTGCGCCGGCAAGGTGGACCCGGAGTATCTCCTCCAGGCCTTCGCCACCGGGGCCGAGGGCGTCCTGGTGCTGGGCTGCCCCACGGACAACTGCAAGTCCAGCCACGGAAATGTATGCGCCCAAAAAGCCGTGACCCAGGTGCAGGCCATGCTGGCGGAAGCCGGCTTGGACCCCGGGCGCCTCTCCTTCCAGTCTCTGGCCGCCAACGGCGTGGGGGATTTCCTGGACGCGGTGGATCATTTCCTGGCGGCACTGGCCGCTCTCACCCCGGCTCCGGATGACCAGCATCCCCTGAGGCTGGCTGTGGGAACTGCCGTCACCCGGCCCGCCGCCCGCCGGCCCCTGGCTGTGGAAATCCGGGAGCTGGCGTTAGAGATTAACCCTCAGGATGCCGCGGCCCTGGGCCTTCGCCCCGGCGAAACCGTGACTGTGGGCGGCCGGGAGGAAAAGCTCCAGGCCACGGTGCGCCTCAACCCCCGGGTGCGGCCGGGCATGGCTTATCTGCCCGCAGCTCCGGATTCGGTCGCAGTGCGGCGCCTGGCCGCGGAAGCCCAGGAAGCCCTGCCCCGCTTCCGGGGCCTGGCGGTGTATCTGGCCAAACTGACGGAGGAATTCGAGGAGATCTTCGGGGTGCGGGTGCCCCTCTCCCGTTATCTGCACCAGGGGCACACCTGGGTGGCCCTGGAGAGCGGCGGCCGGGTGCGCCTGGGGCTGGATGACTTCTCCCAGAAGCTCCTGGGTCCTGGGGATGGCTTGCAGGTGCCCCTGGTGGGCGAGGAGATCCGCCGCAATCTCGCCCACCTGGTCCTCTACCGGGGGAAAAATCTGGCCCCGGTGCTGGCGCCCCTGTATGGGGTGGTGGAAAAGGTGAATCCCAAGGTCCTGAACCGGCCTTCCCTGGTGCACGACGACCCCTACGGGGACGGCTGGATCCTGGAGGTGGCCCCCATCAGCCTGGAGCCTGACCTCACCCGGCTCATCCCCGGCTCCCAGGGGGTTTCCTTCATGGAGGAGGAGACCAGGCGCCTGATCGAGCTGTTGGAGCCCGGGGTGGGCGCCACCCTCCAGGCCGGCGGCGTCCTGATCGACGACCTGTATGGCCAATTCCCGGATCTGGGCTGGGAGCGTCTGGTGAAGGAATTTCTGCGCAGCGTTAAATGAAGGGGGCCCAACAGGGCTCTGAGGGAGGAGTGAACCAAGCCTGAGGTGGCGGCACGAAGCACCTGCCGTCCCTCAGGCTCTGTTTTTGGAGGCAAACAATGCAGTTATGGCGGCGGGACCTCGAGAACGGCGACCTCATGCCGGCGATAATCCCCTGATCCCGGGGCAGTGCGGACCTTCAACTGTCATCCACCCCTGGCGGCCCTTCCCTCAACGAATTCCGGCGTCCAAAAAATAAAGGTGAAGAGTTTCCCTACCAGTTTCTCCCGGCCCGTGGCCGCGGCGCTCATGACCTTGCCGATGGTGGCAATCCGGTAACAGTTTCTCCGGGCCTCCCCCTCTGCTCCATTCCGCCCTGATTGCCGGATCGCTTGAACGCCCCCGGAGCCGGTTTCTCCTGGGCCCAACCCTCAGCTCCATTCCTCCCCCAGGCTCCCTGGCCGCTCAGGCGGGGTGGCTTTGCCGGGACAGAGGGGGCCGACCCCGGGTCCGGCGGCCGAAGAGCTGGAACCGCCGCATCTTGTTGAATAGGGTGGTACGGCTGATACCCAGGGTTTTGGCGGCCTCCTGCCGGTTCCAGTGGCAGCGCTCCAGGGTCTCCTGCAGGATATGGCGCTCGGCCAGGGCCAGAGCTTCATCCAGGGTGAGGTTCTCCGTTTCGGGCAGGGGGGTCAGGGGCATCTCCCGCAGATACGCCGGCAGGCATTCCGGCACCACCCAATCCCCCCGGCTTAGGATCACCGCCTGCTCCATGACATTTTCCAGCTCCCGCACATTCCCGGGCCACTGATGCCGGAGCAGGATCTGCAGGGCGCTTTTGGCCAAGCCCTTGACCCGGCGGCGATGCATCAGGTTGAAACGTTTGATGAAATGCTCGGCCAAAGGGGCGATGTCCCCCAGGCGCTCCCTGAGCGGCGGGATGTGCAGCCCCACCACGTTGACCCGGTAGTAGAGGTCCTCCCGGAATTTTTTCTGGGCCACCTCTTCCTGGAGGGAGGTGTTGGTGGCGCAGATGATGCGCACATCCACCTGGATGTCCGTATTGCCTCCCACCCGCTGCAGACACTTTTCCTGCAGGACCCGCAGCAGTTTGGTCTGCAGGGAGGGGGAGGCGGTATTGATGTCATCCAGAAAGATGGTGCCCCCGTGGGCCTCCTCGAATTTTCCCTTCTTGTCCCGGAGGGCGCCGGTGAAAGCCCCCTTCACATGCCCGAAGAGCTCGCTCTCCAGGAGGGTCTCAGAAAGGGCGCCGCAGCTGATCTTCACAAAAGGCCGGTCCTTGCGGTCGGAGTGCTCGTGGATGTACTTTGCCAGCAGGGTCTTGCCGGTGCCGGATTCCCCGGTGATAAGCACCGTGGCCTGGGTGTCGGCGATAGTATGCACCAGCTCCAGGAGCTGGGTCATCTTGGGGTCCCGGAAGGTGATGGTGGTTTGAATATCCCAGGGTTTGAGGCGCTTTTTCAGATCGTTGAGGGACCGCACAAGCTGTCGCTGCTCCAGGGCCCGCTGGATGGTGAGCTTGAGGCGCACATCGTCGATGGGCTTGGTGACGTAATCGTAGGCCCCCTGTTTGATGGCCTCCACCGCGCCCTCAATGTCCCCATGCCCGGTGATGAAGATCACCGGGGCCTCCGGTTCCACCCCCTTCAGCTCCCTCAGGAGCTCCATGCCGTTGAGGCCCGGCATCTGGATGTCGGAGATGATGAGGTGAAAGTGATCGCCCTTGACCTTGGTCACCGCCACCTGGCCGTCCGGGGCGGTGTCCACGACATACCCCTCCAGCAGGAGGAGCTCCTTCAAGGAGTCGCACACTAATGGGTCATCATCGACGACGAGGATCTTACTCTTTGCCACCCTGTCCTCCTGATGACGGCGGCGGCAGGAGGATGCGCACGCAGGTGCCGGCCCCCGGTTCGCTCTCCACGGTGAGGGAGCCGCGATAACGCTCCAGGATCTTCCGGCAGATGGGCAGCCCTAACCCCAGTCCCTCTCCCCCTTCCTTGGTGGAATAAAAGGGTTGGAAAATCTGCTCCACTTCCTCCGGCCGCAGACCCGGGCCTGTGTCCTGAAAGGAGATCTCCACCCCCTGGGGGGTGAGGCCGCCCTGGATCAGGAGTCGGCCACCCTGAGGCATGGCCTGCAAGGCGTTTTTGATGAGGTTGATGAAGACGTGATAGAGGTCCCCTTCCGCCGGCACCTGACGGAGTTCCGGGGAGGGGTGAAAATCCACCTGCACCCGGTGGTCGCTGGCCTGAAACATCATGATCTTCACCGCCTCCTGCAGGAGATTGAGGAGGTTGTCGGTGCTCCGAGGGGCCTTCAAGGGGTTGGCCGAGGACAGAAGCGAGCGGATGGTGAGGGACATCTTCTGGAGGCCTTTCAGGGCCTCGGTGAGGTAGCGCTCCACTTCCTCCGGCTGATCCTTCTTGCGCTGGGCCAGGGAGATGTAGCGCCGGATGCCGTCCAGAGGGTTGTTCAGCTCGTGGGCCACACAGAGACTGAGTTTGCCCATGATGGCCAGGTGCTCGTAGAGGTGCAGGCGCTGACGGAGCTGCTCTACTTCGCTGACATCCTCCACCACCGCCAGGACCGGCTGTTCTCCGGGGGCGGAGAGCGACGGCAGGAGCTTCAGTCCCAAATAGCAGGGGGAGCGCCCGGGCCGATGGCTTTTCAGGATGGGGAATTCCCGGGGTTCCCCGTCCCGGAAGATATCCCGGAGGGCCTGGGCCACCGCCTCCTGGTCCCCGGGAGACAGCCCTAGGGAGGCGGGAAAGGAGGCCCCGGCCAAGTTCTCTGCGGGCGTGTCCGCCAGCCGGGCCAAAGTGCGGTTGGCCACCACGATGGCAAGCTCCCGGTCCACCAGGGCCAGACCCACCGGCAACTGCTCCTGGAGCAGGGAACGGACCAAGGGGGGGGCTTCCGGCACGGAGGCTTCCGGTTGGCGGCTCTCCAGATATTCCGCCAGCAGTCGGGCCAGAAGCCACCCCAGGAAGAGTTCCCGGGCCTGGAAGGGGGTGCCCTCCCGGCGGTCGGTCAGGTTGATGACCCCCCAGAGACGGGTGCCCTTCACCGGCAAAATAAGGAAACTGGAGCCGGAGTAGGAAAAGCGGCGGGAGGCCAGGCCCGGTGCCAAGGCCACCTCCCGGACCAACAGGGGGCGCTGGTTGACCGCCACCTGCCCCATGACGCCTTCGCCCAGAGGCACCACCGCCCGCCGGCGGGCGTCGGCCTCCGGTCCCCGGGCGGCCACCCCGGTGAAGAGCTGCTCCTCCGGTTGATAGAGAAAGATGGAGCTGCGGGTGGCCCCCAGGAGCAATTCCGCCGCCTCCAGCACCCGGTCCGCAACCTGAGAGAGGTCGCTTGCCTGGCGGCAGGCTTCCTTGAGGGAGGCCAGGACCGCGGCCTCCGGGGTCTCGGCCAGCAACTCCAGGCTCTGCCAGCCCAGGGCCTCGGCCCCGGCCAGGAGGATCTCCATCTCCTCCTCCAGACGCTTGAGCCGCCGGAACTCCAGCGCCCGGGTAACGACATGGCGGAGCATCTCCCCTTGCACCGGCTTGCTGAGGTAGTCGAAGGCCCCCAGCTTCACCGCGGTCACCGCGTCCTTGAAATTGGCAAACCCGGTAAAGACAATGACGGGGGTGTCGGGATGATGCCGCTTGACGAACTGCACCAGCTCCAGGCCGCTCACCTCCGGCATCACCATGTCGGTGAGCACCACGTCATAGGAGCGCTCCCGGAGTTTGGCCTGGGCCTCCCGGGGATGGGTGGCGATATCCACCAGATAATTATGGGAGAGCAAATCCTGGGCCAGCTTCGCCAGGGTGGGGTCATCATCCACCACCAAGATCCACGGACGCTCAGTGAGCGGGGCTGAAGGGGTGAGGGAGAGGGCGTGCCCTTGAGGCACCGACCCGGATTGCTCCTGCTCGGGGAGAACCGCTCCCGTGGCTTCCTCTTCCTGGGGCATCCTCATCCGGCCACTCCTCCATACTGGCGTTTGAGAAAATGGCGGTACTCCCCGGTGCGTACCCGCTCAAGCCACCCCGGATGGCTCAAATACCAGGACACCGTACGGCGCAGGCCTTCCTTCAGGGTCACCTGGGGCTGCCAGCCCAGAGTGGTGCGCACCTTGGTCAAATCCAGAGCATAGCGCCAGTCATGGCCCGGACGGTCCGGCACAAAGGTGATGAGGTGGTCCCGGGGGCCCAGGTCGGGGCGTTGCGCCTCCAGCTCCGCCAACAGCAGCCGTACCAATTCCAGGTTGGAGATCTCCTGCTCCCCTCCGAGGTTGTAGCTCTGTCCGGGTTCTCCCCCCTCCAGGACGGCCAGCAATCCCCGGCAGTGATCCTCCACATAGATCCAGTCCCGCACATTGCCCCCGGTGCCGTAAATGGGGACCGGCTTGCCCTCCAGAGCCTGGCAGAGGGCGAAGGGGATGAGCTTTTCGGGAAACTGATAGGGGCCGTAGTTATTGGAGCAGTGCGTGATGAGCACCGGCAGGCCGTAAGTGCGGAAATAAGCCCGGGCCAGATAGTCGGCCCCGGCCTTGGAGGCGGAATAGGGGCTGGAGGGGGCGTAGGGGGCGGTTTCGGTCACCGGCGGGTCATGGCTCCCCAGGGAGCCGAAGACCTCGTCGGTGCTGACGTGCAGGAAACGCCGTCCCCGGGTTGACGCATCAGGGCCCCAGGCCCGGCGGGCCGCCTCCAGCAGGTTCCCGGTGCCCACCACATTGGTGCGGACAAAGACCCCGGGATCCAGGATGGAGCGGTCCACGTGGGTTTCGGCGGCAAAATGGACCACCAGGTCGGGATCGTGGCGGCGAAAGATTTGGCTCACCGCCTCCCAATCGGCCACGTCTCCCTGGATGAAGGCATAGCGCGGGTCACCGGCCAGGTCGTCCAGGTTATCCGGATTGCCGGCATAGGTCAGGAGGTCGAAGTTGATGAGGTGCCACTGGGGACGCGCACGCCGCAGAAAATGCAAAAAATTGGCGCCGATGAAGCCTGCCCCCCCAGTCACTAACACCGTGGTCACGCGCTCCTCCCCTGCTGCCTGGTCAGGGTGCCCCGCCTCGGGGGTTTCCCGGCCGGGACCTTCTCCCCACCGGGAATTTATACTCTTTTATTCCACTTCTCGGTCAAAAATCCCCGCCAGCCTTCCATCTCTTTAACGACATTCAGGCTGTAAACTTTAACCCGGTTGTGATCTCTTAGACCAAGAAAGTTACCGTTTGGTTTGCAGAGCTGGGGCAGGAAGGTGTTGGGCTATTGCCCCTGCAGGCCACGTTCACGGGGATCCCCCCGTTACCCCCGCTACGGCCTGTCTGGGGAGCTTTCCGGATGAGACTCGCATCCCAATATCTTATATACCCATTTCCCCATCCAGGCAAGGAAAAAATCCCACGGTCAGCCCCCCAGGATGTAGCGGTAGACGGACTGCACCAGGGGATGGAGGTGGGGGCTGAGGACCCCTCCGGGAGTGAGGCGGTCCAGCAGGGCCAAGCCCAAAAGGGCGAAGGGGCCGAGGCGGGAGAGCACCCCGGCGGCTGGCGGCGGCAGGAGCCGGATCAGCACCTCCCCCGCGGCCAGGGGCGGCAGCGGCAGGATGTTATAGACCGCCATGGTGACGTTCACCCCCACCACCATCTCAAACACCAGAGGCGTGGCCCCGAACCAGCGCATCAGCGCCACCAGGCTGGCGGCGATATTGGCCAGGAGCAGATTGGCCACCGGGCCCGCAGCCCGGGCCAGCACGGTATAGAGAAAGGGCCGGGAAAATCTGCTGGCGTCCAGGTCTAGGGGCTTGGCCCAGCCAAACCCCGCCACCAGGAAGCACAGCGTCCCCAACACGTCCAGGTGCAGAAAGGCGATGTAGTGGTGGCGGTCCTTGGCGCCCAGGCGGCGGTCCCCCAGGAGGGCCCCCACCATGGCCTGGGCTTCGGCGTTGACCAGCACCGCAAACAAGATGGCCAGCACAAAGGAGATGACCGCATCCAGCGCCAGAGTGGCAGGATCCAGAAAGTAGGGGACCGGCCAGGACTTATACGGAGGCATGCGTGCGTCTGTGGGTGCACAAACAAGGAGGCAGAGCCCGTGGGCCCTGCCTCCCGGTGGGCGGCCCCGCCCGACTCAGGGCAGGGCCGGAGGGTCAACCTACTCCTTGGCGTGCATGGGCCGCTTGGTGACCCAGCTGATGATCACCGCGATGATGAGCACCAGACCGGAGAGATAAAAGGCGTAATCGAAAGTGCCGTAAATATCCCGGATGGTGCCGGCGACCCGGGCCATGAAGAAACCGAGACCCCAGCCGATGAACACCAGGCCGTAGTTCATGCCCAGGTTCTTGGGCCCGAAGAAGTCCGCCGTGAAGGAGGGCATCAGGGCCAAGCCGCCGCCATACTGCCAGTACGCCACCCCCAGGGACAGGAACAGCAGGAAGACGTTGCCCGAGGCGATGATGAACGGGGTCAGGAACAGGAACAGGGCGGAGACAATGCAGTTCAAGGCATAGGCGTTGGAGCGGCCGATCTTGTCGGAATAGAGCCCGGTGCCCACCCGGCCCAGGGCGTTCACCGCGCCGCCGAAGGAGGGGAGCAACCACGCCATGGCCGCCACCGAGGGGTTAGCCTTGGCGGTCTCCGCCATCAGTTTGGCGGCGTTAGCGATGACCATCAGGCCCGACTGGGTGGTGCCGATGAACATGAGCACCAGGGCGTAGAACTGCCAGGTGCCGATGATCTCCGAGGGCGACCAGTCAATGGCAGTGCCCACCGGAGCGGCCGGCGGCGCGCCCGCCTTCACCGGCGGAGCCGGCGGCACATAGCCGGGTTCAGGCCACGCCAGGAGCGACCCGGCGATGATCACCACGATGGCGAAAAAGATGCCCAACCACACAAAGCTGTAGGTGATACCGTTTTGGATGAGATAGTTGGCCAGCGGCGAGATATAAAGTGCGGCGCCGCCATAGCCGCCCACCACCAGGCCGGCGATGAGACCACGCTTATGGGGGCCGAACCACTTGAGGGCCGCCGGAGTGGGAGCGGCGTAGCCGATGCCCATGCCGATGCCGCCCAGGATACCGAAGCCGATGATCAGACCGGCATAGCTTTTGGCCAGACCGGAGATGATGCAGCCGGCCGCCAGGAAGAGACCGCCGGTGATGGCCCCCACTTTGGGTCCGAATTTATCCTGGATGCGGCCACCGGGAATCATGAATAAGGCGAAAACGAGTACGCAGATAGAAAAAGGCATGGAGGCCTGGGCGTTGCTGAGATAGACCCAGCCCTCGTTGATGCCGGTCATGGGCTGACCGACCATTTTCTCGTTGATCAGGGCCTTGGCCCAGACGCTCCAGGCGTAAAGAATACCCAGACACAGGTTAACCGCAGTTCCGGCAAAGGTAACCACCCACGCCTTGGCAGGGACTTTGTCCGCCATGTAACCCTCCTCATTGTCTAAGGACTGAGTGCCAAAAAGCCCACACAACCATCGCTATATCTGAGCGCCAATGTTCCCCCGGCCTCACCGGCCTTGTGTCACCTCCTTTCTGGGGGGCGGGCTTTCCTCGGAAGGGTGGTACTCCAATTCCATATTAGCGGAGGAAAAATTTTCCTGGCAAGAGAAATTGACGGCCGGCTGCGATTTGCCTGTCCTGATTTCGACCCTTAATGTTTTGTTTCAGACTGGCTAAGCCAGCTCCCCAAAGGCCTGCACCGTGGCCTTTAGGTCCGCCTCGGTATGAGCCAGAGAAACAAACCAAGCCTCAAACTGGGAGGGCGGCAGATACACCCCTTTCTTAAGCATCCCCTGGAAAAAGTGTCGGAAGGCGGCCAGGTCAGACTTCTGGGCCTCGGTGAGGGAACGCACCGGACCGGGGGTGAAAAAGACCGTGAGCATGGAGCCCACCCGCTGCACGCAAAGCGGCAGGCCCTTTGCCCGGATCGTCTCCTTCAGGCCCATCTCCAGCTTGCCTCCCAGGGCCTCCAGGCGCTCATAAACCCCCGGCTCCTGCAGCGTCCGCAAAGTGGCCAGCCCGGCGGCCACCGCCACCGGGTTGCCGGAGAGGGTCCCCGCCTGATAGACCGGCCCCAGCGGCGCCAGCTGCTCCATGAGCTCCCGGCGGCCGCCGTAGGCCCCCACCGGCAGGCCCCCGCCGATGATCTTCCCCAGGCAGGTGAGGTCGGGGGTGACGCCATACAGCGCCTGGGCCCCGCCCCAGGCCACCCGAAAGCCGGTGATGACCTCGTCAAAGATGAGGAGGGCCCCTTCCCGGCGGGTGAGCTCCCTCAAACCGGGTAGGAAACCGGGTTCCGGCGGCACCACCCCCATATTCCCGGCCACCGGCTCCACGATGACCGCGGCAATTTCGCCGGGGTAGCGCTCGAAGGCCTGGCGCACCGCCTCCAGATCGTTATACGGCAGCGACAGGGTGAGCTCGGCAATGGCCGGGGGCACTCCGGGGCTGCCGGGGATGCCCTGGGTGAGCACGCCGCTGCCTGCGGCCACCAGAAAGGAGTCGGCATGGCCGTGGTAGCAGCCGTCGAACTTGATCACCCGGGGCCGGCCGGTGACCCCCCGGGCCAGCCGGAGGGCGCTCATGCAGGCCTCGGTGCCGGAGCTCACCAGGCGCACCATCTCGAGAGAAGGCACCGCCTGGCACAAGAGCTCCGCCAGCTCCACTTCCCCGGGAGTGGGGGCACCGAAGCTCGTGCCCCGGGCCGCGGCCGCCGTGATGGCCGCCACCACCTTCGGGTGGGCGTGGCCCAGGATCAGGGGTCCCCAGGAGCCCACGTAATCCAGGTAGCTATGACCGTCCACATCCCACACCCGGGCGCCTTCCCCCCGGGCGAGGATCCGGGGACTGCCGCCCACCGCGCCCCAGGCCCGGACGGGGCTGTTCACCCCCCCGGGCATGAGCTTTAACGCTGCCTGAAACAACCGGGCCGACTGGCTGTCATCCGCCATGGGGAACTCCTTGGTGTGTTTTACTCGGTGGAAAAGGGCTCAAAGGATGATCTTCGCTTCTCACCCCCAATCCATATGGGATTGGGGGAGGGGGATTGGGGGAGGGGGCAAGGGCCCACCGGCCCTTGGCCACCTCCCCCAACTAGCCCGGGTCGTCTTCCCGGAAGTAGCGCATGGTGGTCTTTTTCAGCTCCTGGTCGCTGAAGAGCACTTCATAGGTGTCCACGCCCACCTCTTTTGCCATCTCGGCCACCAGGCCGGCGATCTCCTCGGGATTGCGGCCATGCACCATGCTGTAAAGCGTGTAGGGCCATCCTGGGGCCGGCCGGCGGGCGTAACAGTGGCTCACCTGACGGTAGGCCGCCAGCCTCCGACCTACCTGCTCCAGGTCCGGGTCGGGGACCTGCCAGGCCACCAGGGCGTTGGCGCTGAAGCCGGAGAGCTGGTGCCTTAAGGTCGCCCCGAAGCGCCTGATGATGCCCAGCTCCTTGAGCCGGCGGATCACTGCCAGCACCTCCGCCACCGTGGCCCCGGCCCGCTTGGCCACCGCCTCAAAGGGCTCCGGCACCACCTCCAGGTCCTGCTGCAGGGCCAGGATGACCCGCTGTTCCAGCTCGCTCAACTCCATATGGTGCTCCTGTTGTGGGGACTATAAATGATGCCGGGGAACTTGACAAGCCGGGAGCATGGGCGGGAGAGGGCGCCGCGGGCTAAGAGCCATTGCCCCTCCCCAACCCTGGCCTGAAAGTTATGGGCGAGACTGGGGGAAGAGTCATCCCCCTCCCCCATGGCGCTCAGGGAGCATGCATGGGCAAGATTCAGGAGGATTCGTGCCCCTTGCTCCTGGGGAGGGCGGGACAGGCAAGAGGGCCTGGATTGCTCCGGCTCAGGGACGGAACTCCACCGGGTCGCCCACCTGAATGCCGTGGGCGGCGGCAAAGCCGGCGGGCACTTCCAGCACCTGGCTCACCGGCACCGGCGAGGTGAGGGTGCCGGGAAAATCCGCCGGCACCTCCGGCGTCACCCCCACCACCCGGCCGTCCTTGAGCCACAGGAAATCCAGCCCGAAACGCATGTCCCGCATGCAGAAGTGCTGCACCTCCGTGGCGGGGAGGAGAAAGAGCATGCCGTGGCCAGGGGGGAGGGCCGGGCGGTGACTCAAGCCCAGATAGAGCTTTTCCGGCGTGGAGACCACCTCGGCGGTGACGGGCACCCCCCGGATGAGCACCGTGAGGACGGGATTACCGTAAGGAGAGAGCGACGCGGCCGCCGCCGGCACCTGAAGGGCCATAAACACCAAGGCCACCAGCAGCGCTTCCCCTGCCACCCCTCTCCGCCATCGCTGGGACATTCCTCAGCCTCCCCTCACACCCGGCCTCACTCCGGCAGGTGCTCCGGCCTGAGCAGGTCCAGGGCGGTCTTCACCGGGTTGAAGGTGATGGCCGGCACTTCCACAAAGACGGTGAGCCAGCGGGCCATGCCGCCGTTCCACAGGCCCGGCAGCTCCAGGGCCTTGAGCTCCCGGCCGTTGTAGGATTTGCGGCTGATGAAGACCGCCTCAGGGTCGGCAAAGCGCTGCAGCTCAAAGGGCCGGCCCTGATAGTCCCTGAGGGTCACCACCAGGTCCACCGGATTGAAATGGGTGGCCGCCTCCCACACCGCCCGCTGGTCCGGGTCAGTGAGGTCCACTTGGGCCCCTTCCACAATCTGCAGGCTGAGGCTGCCGTCCGCCTCCGCCACCCAGAAGGGCGCCCCCCCGGGCTCCCCTTCGTTTTTCACCACCCCGCACACCCTCAAAGGCCGGTTCAGGGCGGCTATCAGAAATTCCCGCTGGGAAGGAGTCGGCCACTCGGAGAAATTAGCAGGCAGGAACACCGAGAGCTCCTCCCGGGCAAAGGCGGCCGCTTGGGCCAGCACCCCGGGATCGCCCTCCCCGGCGGCCAACTGCCGCAACAGAGAATGCAGCCGGCCCTCCAGCTCCAGCAGCAGGCCCCCCATGAGCCGCTTCCAGAGAATGGTGGGCTCCTTCAGGCGGTCCGGCACCACATTGTCGATGTTTTTGATATAGACCAGATCGCCGCCGCACTCCTGGAGATTAATAAGAAGCGCCCCATGCCCGCCGGGCCGGAAGTGCAGGCGGCCGTCCGCCTCCCGGAAAGGGCGGTTGTCCAGGTCCACCGCCAGGGTGTCGGTGGCGTGGCTCTGAGAGGAAAACTCCACCTGAAAGCGGCAGCCCAGGCGGGCCTCCCAGCGGGGCAGAACCTCCCTGAGCATGGCCGTGAAAAGCTCCCGGTGCTCCGGCAGGATGGTGACGTGCAGGCGGCAGCGGCCGTGGCCATCCCGTACGTAGTGGGCCGCCTCCACCAGGTGCTCCTCCAGGGCGGTGCGGCACTCCTCGCCGTAGCGGTGAAACTTCAGCAGACCCTTGGGCAGGGCGGCGTAATTGAGGCCGGCAGGGGTGAGAAGATAAAAGAGGGCGCAATGATATTCGCCGGCGGCCAGGAGCCGTTCGGCCTCCAGGCCTTTCTCTCCTAAACAGCGGGCCAGGTCCGGATAGAAGGCAAAACGCTTCAAAGCCTGGCAGAAAGCCGCCACCGGCCCCTGTGGCGGCGGGCACCTTTCCCCTTTGTGCCCTTCCCCGGCCAGAAGCTCAGGGGGGAGCTCCGCCAGGTAGCTCAAGGGCGCCTGGAACATGCGGCTGGCCGCCCCGGAGGCGGGGACGAATTTGAGAAACCGCCCCTTTTGTGCCGCCTCGGCCTGGAGGGCCAGATACCGGGGGTGATCTTCCGGCTCCAGCTGGCGGATGCCGTCCCCCAGAGTGCAGGGCCGGGCCAGCCTGAGGGCCGGGCGGGGCCGGGTGAAAAAGGCGAGCTGCTCCCGCACCCGGGCCTCGGAGATCCCCAGGGCGGCCATCTGCCAACGGTCCTGCTCGGTGAACTGCCAGCTCTCCATACTCGCGGAGGAAAATCGGCCATCCGGTGAATTTTCTTCAACGGAAAAATAACAAAATCTCCCAAGAAAAAAAATCCGTCCGGAAGGAATCATGAGAGATAGGGAAAAGGGAAGTCCGGGAGAGATTTTTAAAGACAGGATCTGGAAACCGGCGGCCCGGTCTCCCTTTCAGCAGCTTTTCACTCTGTGAGGTTCTGAGGATCGGAAGGGGCGAGGAATGGGGGCCTGGGTCTTGACCTTGATGTTAGGGGGTGGGCAAAAAATCCGGGAGAGGGGAGGGAGCCATCGGTTCCTGGACCTCTCCCGGACGCAAAAGGGCGGGCCCCCGATCCCGGAGGCCCGCCGTTGGGCTCAGACTTTGGTGACGTTCTGGGCCTGCGGGCCCTTGGCGCCCTGGACGATCTCGAATTCCACGGTCTGGTTTTCCTGCAGGGACCGGAACCCGTTCATCTGGATGGCGCTGTGATGCACAAACACATCCGGGCCATCCTCCCGGGAAATGAATCCGAACCCTTTGGCGTCGTTGAACCACTTGACCGTACCACGTACTCTCATGCAACTATCCTCCGAAATGTAAATCGCCTGCAAGAAAAGCAGACCGGTGAGGGCAGGCCACAAAAAAAATCGAAACGGCCCGCGGCCGCTTCGATTCTCTCCCCGGGAGAACCCTCCCGGATGTCTGCGTGCCTGCCATCTGTTAACATCATCGTCTGCCGCCGGGATATTGTCAAGGGAAATCTGGCGCCCGGTCCCGAAAAACCCAAAATTTCCTCCTCCGCCTGCCCCGGACCACCTTTTCCCCCAAACGCGAAATTCTAGGCTATAATAAAAATACCTTGTGATTCGATTTGGACTGACCTTGCACACCCTGACCGCATTCCTCCGACCACGGCTCCCGCTTTTCCCGAGCCTTTTCCTCTTCCTTGTCAGCCTGAGCCTCTGGGCCTGCTCCGGAAGCCGCTCCGAAGCCCCGGCCACCCCGCCGCCGGTGCCCGTCACCGTTGCCCCGGTGCAGCAAAAAACCGTGCCCGTGGTCCTGAAGACCATCGGCAACGTGGAGGCTTACGCCACTGTCTCCGTCAAGGCCCTGGTGGGCGGCGAGCTCCTCAAAGTGCATTTCCGGGAGGGGCAGGAGGTAAAAGAGGGGGACCTCCTCTTCACCATCGACCCCCGGCCCCACCAGGCGGCCCTCAGGGAGGCCCAGGCCAAGCTGGCCCGGGACCAGGCCCTTCTCAAAAAAGCCCAGGATGACGCCCGGCGCTACGCCCGGCTCATCCAGGACGACCTCATCAGCCGGGAGCAGTTCGACCAGGTCACCGCCACCGCCCAGGCCCTGGAGGCCACCGTGCGGGCCGATGAAGCCGCGGTGGAGAGCGCCCGCCTGAAACTGGCCTACTGCACCATCCGCTCCCCCATCAGCGGCCGCACCGGCAGCCTCCTGGTGCACCAGGGCAATATCGTCAAAGCCGAGGATGAAAAAAACGTGCTGGTGGTCATCCACCAGATCCAACCCATTTACATCAGCTTCACTCTGCCCGAACAGCACTTCGGCGCCATCAAGGCCGCCCAGGCCGCTGGGCCGGTGGCGGTCACTGCGGTCATCCCTGGGGAGGGCGACCGCCCGGTGAGCGGCCGTTTGAGCTTCGTGGACCACGCCGTGGACCAGGCCACCGGCACCATCCGCCTCAAGGCCACCTTTGTCAATGAGGACAAACGCCTCTGGCCCGGCCAGTTCGTGGAAGTATCCCTGAAACTGGCCGATGAACCCGACGCCCTGGTGGTCCCCGCCCGGGCCATCCAGACCGGCCAAGGCGAACAATACGTCTTCACCCTCACCCCCGAGAACACCGTGCAATACCGGCCGGTCACCGTCAAACGCCACCTGGAAGGGGAAACCGTGCTGGCCGGCGGCGTTAAACCCGGCGAAATGGTGGTCACCGACGGCCACCTGCGCCTCACCCCTGGGGCGAGGGTGGTGGTTAAGGATTCCGGGGGAGGGGGCTGAGGGCCACAGGCGCTTACCCCTCCCTCAGCCTCCCTCCCCCACCCCATATCGGGGGGTGGGGAGGGGAGCGTGAGGGGAGGGCGGGGGAGCCAGGCTCCCCCGGCCCTCCCCTCACTCCCGAGCAGCCTATGAACCTTGCAGGGCCTTTTATCCGGCGGCCGGTGATGACCACGTTGGTCATGCTCGGCCTGTTGCTCTTTGGGTTGATTTCGTACCGGTATTTGCCGGTGAGTCAGCTTCCCAATGTGGATTTCCCCACCATCCTGGTGAACGCCCAGCTTCCCGGGGCCACCCCGGAGACCATGGCGGCGGCGGTGGCCACGCCTTTGGAGCGGGAGTTTTCCACCATCTCGGGGCTGGAGGCGTTGAATTCGGTGAATGCTCACGGCTTCAGCCAGATCACCCTCACCTTTGCCTTGAGCAAAGATCTGGATGCTGCGGCCCAGGATGTGCAGGCGGCTATTGCCAAGGCGGCCCGCTTCCTGCCGCCGGAGATGCCCAGTCAGCCCACCTACTCCAAGGTGAATCCGGCGGACATGCCGGTGCTGTACATTGCCCTGACTTCGGCCACGTTGCCGCTCTCCACCATTCATGAGTATGCCGACACGCTGATGGCCCAGCGCATCTCCATGGTGGAAGGGGTGGCCCAGGTGCAGGTCTTCGGGGCCCAGAAGTATGCGGTGCGCATCCAGGTGGACCCCAAGGCCCTGGCGGCCCGGGGCATCGGGCTGGACGAGGTGGCCCAGGCGGTGCAGCAGGCCAATGTCAACCTGCCCACCGGGACGCTTTCCGGGCCGCACCAGGCCTTTGCCTTGCAGGCCACCGGCCAGCTTACTCAGGCGGCGGCCTACCGGCCCCTGATCATCGCCTACCGCCAGGGGCATCCGGTGCGGCTCCAGGATGTGGGGCAGGTGCTGGACAGTGTCGAAGAGGACAAGATCGCCAGCTGGTACAAGCAGTCCCGGGCGGTGGTCCTGGCCATCCAGCGCCAGCCCGGCACCAACACCATTGAGGTGGTGGACCGGGTGCGCCAGCTGCTCCCCACCTTCCGGAATCAGATCCCCGGGGCGGTGGACCTGGTGGTGCTCTATGACCGCTCCGAGTCCATCCGGGAATCCGTCCGGGACGTCAAATTCACCCTTATTTTGGCCGTGGCCCTGGTGATATTGGTCATTTTTCTTTTCATTCGCAACCTGTCCGCCACTATCATCCCCTCCCTGGCCCTGCCCCTGTCCATCATCGGCACCTTCCCGGTGATGTATCAGTTGGGCTACAGCATCGACAACCTGTCCCTCATGGCCCTCACTCTGGCGGTGGGCTTTGTGGTGGATGATGCCATCGTGGTCCTGGAGAATATCGTTCGCCACATGGAGATGGGCAAGGGCCGCTTCCAGGCGGCGTTGGACGGCTCCCGGGAGATCGGCTTCACCATCGTCTCCATGACCCTGTCCTTGGCCGCGGCCTTCATTCCCATCCTGTTCATGGGGGGCATTTTGGGGCGGCTGCTGCATGAATTCGCGGTGACCATCACCGCCGCCATTTTGGTCTCCGGGGTGGTCTCCCTC
Source organism: Desulfobaccales bacterium (assembly GCA_037481655.1). NCBI lineage: Bacteria > Pseudomonadati > Thermodesulfobacteriota > Desulfobaccia > Desulfobaccales > Desulfobaccales bacterium. Next base: position 79,587 of record JBBFLF010000013.1, read on the forward strand.
ACCCTGACACCCATGCTCTGCAGCCGCTATCTGAGGCCCCCCAAGGAGGAGCACCACGGCCGCCTCTACGCCGTGAGCGAGCGCTTCTTTGAGCTCATGCTTCAGGGCTATGACGCCACCCTGAAGGCGGTCCTGGCCCGGCCCGGCGTCACGCTTTTCGCCTCCGGGATTATCCTGGCGCTGACGGTCTATCTCTTTGCGGTGATGCCCAAAGGGTTTCTTCCCAGCGAGGATCAGGGCACCATCTTCTGCTTCACCGAGGCGGCCCAGGGGATCTCCTTTGAGGCCATGAAGGAGCGTCAGCAGGAGGTGGGCCGGGTGGTCCTCACCCACCCGGCGGTGCGCTCCTATTTCTCCGCCATCGGCGCCAGCACCCACAACCCCTCGGCCAACACCGGGCGGCTGTTCATCCAGCTCAAGCCCCGCCACGAGCGGCCCCATGTGGATGAGGTGATTAAGGAGCTGCGGCCCCTTTTGGCCAGCGTTCCCGGCATCACCGTCTATCCCCAGAACCTGCCGCCCATCCGCATCGGCGGCACCCTCACCAAGAGCCTCTACCAGTTCACCCTGCAGGGGCCGGACATCCAGGAGCTTTATCATTACGCCGGGCTTCTGGAGGCCAAGATGAAGGCCCTGCCGGGGCTTCAGGATGTCACCAGCGATCTCCTCATCAAGAATCCCCAGGTGGAGGTGATCATTCACCGGGACAAGGCCGCGGCCTTAGGCCTCTCGGCGCACAAGATTGAAGAGGCCCTGTACAGCGCCTACGGCACCCGCCAGGTCTCCACCATCCTGGCTCCCAACAATCAGTACAAAGTCATCCTGGAGCTCCTGCCCCAGTATCAGGCCGATCCGGCGGCGCTGCCCCTGCTTTACGTCCGCAACAATGCCGGCCAGCTGGTGCCCCTGAACGCCGCGGTGACCCTGAAGCGCAGCTACGGCCCCTTGACCGTCAACCACGCCGGTCAGCTCCCGGCCGTGACCCTGAGCTTCAACCTCAAACCCGGGGTGGCCCTGAGCGAAGCGGTGGACGCGGTCACCCGGCTGGCCCGGGAGACTCTGCCCCCCACCCTCACCACCGGCTTCCAGGGCACCGCCCAGGCCTACCAGAGCTCCCTCAAGGGCCTGTGGCTGCTTCTCGTCATGGCCATCCTGGTGATTTATCTCATCCTGGGCATGCTCTACGAGAGCTTCATCCACCCCCTGACCATCCTCTCGGGGTTGCCCTCCGCCGGGCTGGGGGCCCTGGTGACGCTCCTCCTTTTCCGCCACGACCTCAACATCTACGCCTTTGTGGGCATCATCATGCTGGTGGGCATCGTTAAGAAAAACGCCATCATGATGATCGACTTCGCCCTGGAGGCCCAGCGCACCGAGGGCAAGGCGCCGGCCGCGGCCATCTACCAGGGGGCGCTCATCCGCTTTCGGCCCATCATGATGACCACCATGGCGGCCCTCATGGGCGCTTTGCCCATCGCCTTGGGCTTCGGAGCCGGCGGCGAAGCCCGGCAACCCCTGGGTCTGGCGGTGGTGGGCGGCCTGCTCTTCTCCCAGCTCATCACCCTGTACCTCACCCCGGTGTTTTACCTCTATATGGAACGGCTGCAGGCGGCGGTGAAGAAAATCAGAGTCTGGCGGCGAGGGGAGGCGGCGGTGCCGGTGAGAGACTGAGGGGAGGGCCGGGGGACCAACGGCCCCCCGCCCTCCCCTCAGACTCCCCTCCCAACCCCCC